>NZ_RRYE01000234.1 GCF_004010105.1 Microbacterium sp. CPCC 204701 | reverse complement strand
CCGTCGGCGAGCGAGGGGAGCGTGGCCCAGGCGAGGGCGAGTGCTCGCGCGAGCCCGCGCAGCGGCCCGCGGCGCGAAGCTCGGGCGAGCACGCGCGCGACGTCGATGACCGAGTTCACGAGCCCGAACGCGAGGATGCCCAGCGCGATCGGCAGGGCGCCCGCCGCGGCATCCCACAGTCCGTCCGTCGTGACGGGGCCGAGCATCACGACTCGTGCGAACGGCGGCGGCAGGCGCAGTTCGGGCAGCGGCAGCACCACGGTGCCGTCGCCGTCGGCGCCGTGGAAGAGCACGCGGTACACGACCCGGACGACCACGAACCCCGCGGCGAGCACCGCCGCGGCGCGCAAAGGACCGGGGCGGAATGTCATGTCACGACGTCGGTGCGGCCGGCTCACCATGCACGGTGAACAGCAGCTCGACGGCGTCGCCGGGCTCGAGCCGCAGCGTCGGCAGGCCCTCCTGCGCGTAGCCCCACTCGCCGCCCGCGGGCTTCACCCACAGCGACCAGTACGCGAACGCGGCGGGCATCGCCGCGCACATCTCGAAGTAGTCCGAGCCGTCTTCGGCCCGGATCGCGGTGTCTTCGGCAGGCACGCCGTCGACGCGGCACACGACCTGGTCGCCGTACTCCTCGGTGCCCTCGGTCTCGATGCCGGCGAGCAGCAGGGCGTCGGCGGCGGTGACCGGCTCGGCGGTGACGACGCACTTCTCCTGCGCTTCGCCTTCGAGCGCCGAGGCGTCCACGACGACCGTCACGCCCGACTCACCCGTGCACGCAGCGTCGGTCGTGACCGACACGCTCGACTCGCCTGCCGCATCGCCGGTCGGGCTCGGAGTCGGTGCGGGTGTCGCGCACGCCGCGAGCGAGAGCAGGAGGACGGCGGATGCCGCGGCCGCGGCGAGGGAGCGAAGCTTCGAGGTCACCGGTCCAGGGTAGGCGGCGGTCCGTCGCGCCCGCGCCCAGATGACGCTGTCTGTCACGTCGCCGTAGGCTGGCGGGGTGAGCGTTTCGGAGCTGTTCGACGAAGACGAGTGGATGATGGCGCCCGGCGGTCCTGACGGCGGTTACACCGACATCACCTCGCACGTATCGAAGGACGGCCGCATCGCCCGCGTCGCGTTCGACCGGCCCGACGTGCGCAACGCCTTCCGCCCGCACACCGTCGACGAGCTGTACGGTGCGCTCGACCTCGCGCGGCAGGACCCCCGCATCGGCGTCGTGCTGCTCACCGGCAACGGCCCGAGCCCGAAGGACGGCGGCTGGGCGTTCTGCTCCGGCGGCGACCAGCGCATCCGCGGCCGCGACGGGTACAAGTACTCCGAGTCCGACCCTTCGCCAGGCTCAGGAACCGGAGGGGCCGGCTCAGGGACCGGGGGGATCGATCACGCGAGGGCGGGGCGCCTGCACATCCTCGAGGTGCAGCGGCTGATCCGCTTCATGCCCAAGGTCGTGATGGCCGTCATCCCGGGGTGGGCTGCCGGCGGAGGGCATTCGCTGCACGTCGTGTGCGACCTGTCGATCGCGTCGGCCGAGCACGGGCGGTTCAAGCAGACCGATGCCGACGTCGGCTCGTTCGACGCCGGATACGGGTCGGCGTACTTCGCGCGTCAGATCGGGCAGAAGCTCGCGCGCGAGGTCTTCTTCCTCGCCGAGGAGTACTCGGCGCAGCGCGCGTACGAGATGGGCGCGGTCAACCGCGTCGTGCCGCACGCCGATCTCGAGCGCGAGGCGGTTGCGATGGCCCGGACGATCCTCACGAAGTCGCCGACCGCGATCCGCATGCTGAAGTTCGCGTTCAACGCCGTCGACGATGGGCTCGTCGGGCAGCAGGTGTTCGCGGGCGAGGCCACCCGCCTGGCCTACGGCACCGATGAGGCCGTCGAGGGGCGCGACGCGTTCCTCGAGAAGCGCGCCCCCGACTGGTCGCCCTACCCCTGGCACTTCTGATGCGATGAAGCTCGAACCCGTCCTCGGCGACGACCCCCGCGAGATCCTGCGGGGTCTTCGCGGCGCGCTCCACGGCGCCGGTCCTGCGCTCGGGCTCGGGCTCGTGAGCGACCTGCCGGGGGAGGTGCGCCCCGGGACGGCCGTCGTGGTGACGACGTCGGGTTCGACGGGGGTTCCCAAGAGCGTGATCCTCAGTCGCGACGCGCTCACGGCGAGCGCGCTCGCGACGGCCGACCGCATCGGCGACGGCGCGTGGCTGCTGGCGCTGCCGCCGAGCTACGTCGCCGGGCTCCAGGTGCTGGTGCGCTCGCTCGTCGCCGACCGCGAGCCTGCGATCCTGTCAGGAGCGTTCACCCCGCAGGCGTTCGCAGCGGCCGCGCTCATGATGGTGTCGACCGACCACGGCGAGCGCATCCCGACCTACACCTCGCTCGTGCCCGCGCAGCTCGCGAGACTCCTCGATGCCGCCGAGCACGACGGCGCGGTGGGCGCGGCGCTGCGCTCGTTCGAGACGATCCTGGTGGGCGGACAGGCGCTTCCGGCCGCGATGCTCGAACGCGCCGAAGCCGCCGGTGCCCGCATCGTGCGCACGTACGGGTCCACCGAGACCAGCGGCGGCTGCGTGTATGACGGCGTGCCGCTGCGCGGCGTGCGCGTGCGGATCGAGCGCGGCGAGGTGCAGGTGGCAGGTCCGGTTCTCGCCGACGGGTACTTCAGCGATGTGGGGCGGACGGTCCCCACGGCCCCTCCTCTCGCCGCCGGCGCGTCGAGCGGAGCCTCCGGCCCCGTGGGCCCCGCCGTGTTCGTGCGCGACTCCGACGGCACGCGGTGGTATCGCACCGGCGACGCCGGGCTCTTCGACGGCGGCGTGCTGCGCGTGCGCGGCCGGATCGACAACGTCATCGTCTCGGGCGGCGTCAACATCTCGCTCGACCGCGTCGAGCGCATCGTCCGCACCATTGCGGGACTCGACGAGGCGGTCGTGGTCGGGGTTCCCGACGCGCGGTGGGGCGAGGCATCCGTCATCGTCGCCAGCAGGGGCGAGGCCCTGCGCCGCAGCGAAGCGGTGCAACTCGAGGAGGCCCGTGCCGCCGTGCAGCACGAGATCGGATCGCACGCGCGCCCGTCGCGGCTCGTGCTCGTCGACGAGCTCGAGACGCTGCCCTCGGGCAAGCCCGACCGGGAGGCCATCCGCCGCGCGGTGCTCGCACTTCGCTGACTCCGCGCCGACCGGCGACTCAGGGCTGCGGGTACGCGCCGGTCTGCACGACGCAGAACCGGTTGCCCTCGGTGTCTTCGAGCACGACCCAGTCGGCGTCGTCGGGGTAGTCGTCCCAGTCGACATCGCGTGCGCCGAGCCCGCGGAGCCGCTCGATCTCGGCCGCCTGGTCTTCGGCGTAGAGATCGAGGTGGATGCGCGGCGGGTAGTGCTGCGGGTACCCCGTCACCGACAGCGCGAGGCTGGCGCCCGGAGCCGCCCAGTTCGCCTTGCCGGGAGGGTCGAGGATCACCCAGTCCTCGCTCGGCTCGCTGCGGTTGACGTACCCGAGGGCCGCGCGCCAGAAGGCGCCCGCACGGTCGATGTCTTCGACGGTCAGCACGATCGATCCGATGCTCAGCATGGCGTCCATCCTGGGCTCGGCCTCCGACATCGGCCACGGTTGCGTGGCACGGCCCCTAAGATGTGCATTCGTGGCAGGAACCTCGAGCAAGAAGCGCAAGAACGCCGGCCCCAGGAAGAAGGGGCAGCGCGGCAACCCCCAGAAGGCGCACGTCCCGCGCGATCCCGCGCGCGTGCCCAAGGCGACGGCGGGTGACTGGATCGCGGCGGCCCGGCTGCGGACCCTTCCGCTCGCGATCACGCCCGTGCTGATCGGCACCGGTGCCGCGATCCTCGTGGCGGACCTCTTCCACTGGGTGATCGCGCTGTTCTGTCTCATCGTGTCCGTGTCGCTGCAGATCGGCGTCAACTACGCCAACGACTACAGCGACGGCATCCGCGGGACCGACGACCACCGGGTCGGGCCCGCGCGCCTGACCGCATCGCGCAGGGCGAAGCCGCGCACGGTGCTCCTGGTCGCGCTGGCGTTCTTCGCGATCGCGGCGCTCGCGGGCCTCGCGATCACCATCCGCACGCAGCAGTGGTGGCTCATCGCGGTCGGCGCGGTGTGCATCCTCGCGGCGTGGCTCTACACCGGCGGCAAGCGCCCCTACGGCTACTACGGCCTCGGTGAGGTGTTCGTGTTCGTGTTCTTCGGTCTCGTCGCGACGCTGGGCACCACGTGGGTGCAGGCGTTCGCGCTGCCGCAGGAGGCGTGGTTCGGCGCGGTCGGCGCCGGCCTCCTCGCGTGCGCGGTGCTGCTGGCGAACAACCTGCGCGACATCGACCAGGACCGCGTCGCCCGCAAGCGCACCCTCACGGTGCTGATCGGCCGCACCGCGACGCGCTGGCTGTTCACGGTGCTCGTGCTCGCGGCGTTCGGCATCGCGATCTTCGTCGCGCTGTTCTACCCGATCGCGTGGCTGACACTGCTGGCGCTGCTGGCCGGGCTTCCCGCCATCCTCATCGTGTGGACTTACCGCGACCCGAAGGAGCTCGTCGTCGCCCTCGGCCTCACGTCGCTGACCTCGGTCGCGTTCGGCGCGTTCCTCGCGTGGGCCTTCATCGGCTGAGCACTCTTTCGCGGATCCGGAGATCGGAAGTCGCGGCCTCTTTCCGGGGATCTAAGCCGGGCGACCTCCGGCGACAGCGGCCGAGTCCGAATCCCGGGTCGAGGGCCCTCGTGCGCACGACGGCGCGGCGGCACGACGGCCGCGGCGAGTTCGACGGCACGGCGGGACGACGGCCGCGGCGAGAGGCCGCGTCGACGGATGCCGCG
>NZ_RRYE01000233.1 GCF_004010105.1 Microbacterium sp. CPCC 204701 | reverse complement strand
GCGGGGGTCGCCGTCGTCGCGATCGTGCTCGCGGTGACCTCGACGATCGCGCCGGCGACGCGCTCAGGGCGAGTAGTCGCCCTCGAGCCGGTCGCCGACGTGGCGCTGACGGCGACCGTGGCCGTGAGCGAGGTCGCGTGGGGGACGCGGCTCGAGATGGAATGTCGTTATCCGCCCGACGCCGCATCGGATGCCCCGCCGGAGGGCTGGTCGTACGTCCTGGTCGTGACCGCCGACGACGGCAGCACGAGCGAGCTGTCGACGTGGCGGGCGCCGCCTGGAAGCACCACACGACTGGAGGCCGGAACGGCTCTGGACGCCGACGACATCGCCGTCATCGAGGTGCGCAGCATCGACGGCAGCCGCGTGCTGCTGCGGGGCGAGCCGCCGGCCGGCGAATAGCCGGTACGGTACGCGGGCGTGCGTAGGATGACGGGATGCCTCGCCTCCTCGCCGTCTGCGCCGTCAGGCAGCTGCGACCCGATGCCGGCGCGGTCGGCGTGACGGCGATCGACAAGGGTCCCGTGGATGGAGCCGTCCGGATCGGCGCATACGGCGTCTACGCCGACGTGCAGGCCGACCGCAAGCACCACGGCGGCCTCGACAAGGCGCTGTACGCGTATGCCGCTGAGGACGCCGCGTACTGGGAGCGCGAGCTGGGACGCCCCCTGCCGCCCGGCTTCTTCGGCGAGAACCTCCGCACCGAGGGCATCGACGTCAACGCGGCCCTGATCGGCGAGCGCTGGCGAATCGGCGACCGCGTCGAGGTCGAGGTCACCATGCCGCGGACGCCGTGCCAGACGTTCGCCCGCTGGGTCGGCGGCGACGACGGGCGCGGCTGGGTACGCCGGTTCTCCGACGAGCGACGGCTCGGCCCGTATCTGCGCGTGGTCGCCACGGGCCGGACGCGGGCGGGCGACGAGATCTCGGTGATCCATCGCCCAGCGGGCGCTCCCACGATCCTCGACCTCTATCGCGGGCCGTGAGGTCCGTCGGAGCCCGCCGAGAATGACGGATGCCCCGGCCGAGGGCCGAGGCATCCGTCGTGCGAGTTCGGGTCAGGCGGCGAGGCTCTTGCCGTGCGAGCCCAGCTGCGTGGTCGCCTCGACCACGCGGACGGCCATCGCCGACTCGGCGATCTTGCCCCACGCGCGCGGGTCGTAGGCCTTCTTGTTGCCCACCTCGCCGTCGACCTTCAGGACGCCGTCGTAGTTCGAGAACATGAAGCCCGCGATCGAGCGGGTGAAGGCGTACTGCGTGTCGGTGTCGATGTTCATCTTGACGACGCCGTTGGCCACCGCGAGCGCGATCTCGTCGTCGGTCGAGCCGCTGCCGCCGTGGAACACCAGGTCGAGCGGCTTCGGGCCGGTGCCGAAGCGGGAGGCGATGCCCTCCTGGATCTCGCCCAGGAGCTCGGGGCGCAGCTTGACGTTGCCGGGCTTGTAGACGCCGTGCACGTTGCCGAACGTGAGGGCAGAGATGTAGCGGCCGTTCTCGCCGAGGCCGAGCGCCTCGACGGCCTTGGTCACGTCGGCGACCGTGGTGTACAGCGCCTCGTTCGAGCCCTCGTGCGTGACGCCGTCCTCCTCGCCGCCGACGACGCCGACCTCGATCTCGAGGATCGCGGCGATGTTCTTCATGCGGGGGAGGAGATCCCGCGCGATCTGGATGTTCTCGTCCAGCGGCACGGCCGAGCCGTCCCACATGTGCGACTGGAAGATCGGGTTGCGGCCGGCCTTGACCTCTTCCTCCGACGCCTCGATGAGGGGGAGCACGAAGCCGGGCAGTGCGTCTTTCGGGCAGTGGTCGGTGTGGAGGGCCACTGTGATCGGGTAGTTCTTGGCGACCTCGGTGGCGAACTTCGCGAACGCGAGGGCGCCGGCGGCGCGAGCCTTGACGGTGTGGCCGGCGAAGTAGTCGGCGCCGCCCGTCGTGACCTGGATGATGCCGTCGGAACCGGCGTCGGTCAGGCCTTGCAGCACGGCGTTGATCGTCTGCGAGCTCGACACGTTGATGGCGGGATACGCGAAGCCGCCGGCCTTCGCGCGGTCCAGCATGTCGGCGTACTGCTCCGGGGTGGCGACGGGCATGGGTGCTCCCTGTTTCTGGTCTCGGCTCGACGCGGAGATCGGTACGCGCGTCAGGAGAACTCTACCGAAGGGGCCGTTCCGGCATCGGACGGCGCCGGATGCCTCCTGCGCGGAAACCCGCGTGCCTGCACGATCGGAAAGAATCGCAATTCCTTCGGGCTCGCGGATGCGAGAATCCGGAGGAGTGGATGGCGGGCCTGGCTAGGCTGACCGCATGGTGAGCCTGACCGCGGACATGAGTCCCCTCCACCCCGACCGCAACCTCGCCCTGGAACTGGTGCGCGCGACCGAGGCAGCCGCGATCCGGGCGGTGCCGTACATCGGTCGCGGCGACAAGGAGGCCGCCGACGGCGCCGCCGTCGACGCCATGCGGGCGTTCTTCACCACGGTGAACTTCGACGGCACCATCGTGATCGGCGAGGGCGAGAAAGATGCCGCGCCGATGCTGTACAACGGCGAGCGCGTCGGCAGCGGCCGCGGCCCGCAGGCCGATGTCGCCGTCGACCCGATCGACGGCACGTCGCTCACCGCAGCCGGGCGCAACAACGCGCTGTCGGTCATCGCGGTGTCCGATCACGGCACGATGCTCGATGCGTCGAGCGTCTTCTACATGGACAAGCTCGTCACCGGCCCCGCGGGAGTGGGCGTCGTCGACATCCGCCTGTCCATCGGCGAGAACATCCGCCGTCTCGCGACGGCGCTCGGAAAGCCGGTCGACGAGATCGTCGTGTCGGTGCTGCACCGTCCACGCCACGAGCGCCTCATCGAGGAGATCCGCGAGGCAGGCGCCGGCACGCGACTGATGAGCGACGGCGACGTCGCCGGCGGCATCAACGCCGCACGCCACAATGCGCGCACCGATATGTGCGTGGGCATCGGAGGGAGCCCCGAGGGCATCGTGACCGCGTGCGCGATCAAAGCCCTGGGCGGCCACATCCAGGGGCGGCTCTGGCCGCGCGACGATGACGAGGAGCAGCGGGGGATCGACGCGGGCCTGAAGTTCGACGGCTACGTGTACGAGGCCGACGACCTCGTGAAGGGCAGCAACACGATCTTCGTCGCGACCGGCGTCACCGACGGCGCGCTGGTGGCCGGGGTGCGTCGCGAAGGCGGATACGTCTACACCGAAAGCGTCGTGCTGCGAGGCGCGTCGGGCACGCTGCGCCGCATCACGTCGGAGCACCTCGTCTCGAAGTGGCTCTGACCCCGCACGTTGTGAGTCGGTGAGACGGGTGTGACGGATGTTGCGCTCGTGACGGTGTTGTGACCTCCTGCAGCCCCAGCTCTGGCAGAATCGACTCGAGTGTCGATCCAGACGCGAGAGTTCTTCCACGCGAGGAGTTGACGATGTCCACGCAGCAGTCCGGCGACTCGTCGCAGCCCCAGACGGGCGCGCACGCGGTGGTCGCCAACGCGATCGACCCGGCACGGCGTCCCGATGTGCTGCTGCGCGTCCGGCGGGACGAGGGCCATGAGGTCAGCGCGTGGTGGATGATCGGCGCCTTCACCGTCGTCTCCGCCGCGGTGATCCTCCTGCTGGGCTTCGTGCCCGGCGGCGCCTGACCCGGTCGGGGCCGATCCGCGGCGACTCAGTCGTCCGTCCCGGCGATGCGTGCACGCACGTCGCCGAGCTCGGCGATCGCGGCCGGAACGTCGAGGGTCGCATCGAGCAGCTCCGGTGCGGTGAGCCGTCGCGGGCTCTTCTCGATCGGCGCCGGCTCGGTGACGGCGTCGAGTTTCGTGACATCGATGCCCGGGAACTTGCGGGCACTGACGAGCACCCGTGTCTCGAGCGATCCGGCGAAGCGGTTGTAGCTGTCGACGGTGCGCTCGATCGCACGTCGCAGGTCGTCGGCGTGCGACGCCAGCGAGCCGAGTCGCTCGTAGAGCTGGTTGCCGAGGTCGAACAGCGCACGCGCCTCCTGCGAGACGTCCTGCTGGGTCCACGTGTACGCGACGGTCTTGAGCACCGCCCACAGGTTGACCGGCGAGGCGAGCGCGACGCGCTTGCCGAACGCGTAGTCGAGCAGTGACGGATCCTCTTCGAGCGCCGCGCCCAGCAGCGACTCGCTCGGCACGAAGCACACCACGAACTCGGGGCTCGACGAGAGGCCCGCCCAGTAGCGCTTGCGGGCCAGCGCGTCGACGTGCGCCCGCACGGCCTTGACGTGCTTGTCGAGCAGCCCGCGGCGCCGAGCACCCTCGGCCCCCTGCGCCGTGAGCGGGATGGCGCTCGCCTCGAGGAACGCGTCGAGCGGCACCTTCGCGTCGACGGCGATCGCCTTGTCGCCGGGAAGGCGGATCACCATGTCGGGGCGCCCGGCACCGGCATCCGTCGTGATCGAGGTCTGCACATCGAAGTCGACGTGGTGCGTGAGCCCGGCGGCCTCGACGACGCGCCGCAGCTGCGTCTCGCCCCACACGCCACGCGTGCTGCCGGAGCGCAGCGCGCTCGCGAGTGACTCGGTCGTGGCGCGGAGTGCCTCGTCGGACTCGTGCGCCCGCCGCAGCTGCTCCGCGAGCGTGCCGAACTGGGTGTGGCGGTCGCGCTCGAGCTCGTCGACCTTCGAGTGCATCGCGGCGAGGGTCTCTTGGACCGGAGCCAGCGCGCGCAGCACGGACTGCTCGCGGCGCTCGCGCTCCTCGCGCGCGGCCTGGTCGTGGCGTGCCTGCGATGCCAGCTCGCGGTACAGCAGGTGCTGATGGTCGAGCTGCGCCTGCACTCCCTGACGGGCTGCGTCCGCCGCG
>NZ_RRYE01000232.1 GCF_004010105.1 Microbacterium sp. CPCC 204701 | reverse complement strand
CGCCGCCGCCGAGCGCCAGCGCCCAGATCAGGGCGGCCAGCGCGGCCGCGACGAGGATCGCGGGCCCGGCGGCCCGCAGGGCGCGGGGGTTCACACATCCAGCCTACGTGGCCCGCTCCCGGCCGCTGCGCGTGCCGGAGACGCTGAAGGGGGATGCCCCGGTCGCGGCATCCCCCTTCGGAAAGGTCTGCGTCGGACTACTTGACGGCAGCCTTGAGCTTCGAGCCCGCGGTGACCTTCACACGCTTGCCCGCGGGGATCTTGATCTCTTCGCCGGTCTGCGGGTTGCGGCCGGTGCGCGCGGAGGTGGCGACCTGCTCGAACGAGATCCAGCCGGGGATCGAAACCTTGCTGCCCTTGGCGACCGCCTCCGAGACGGTGGAGAAGAGGGAGTCGAGCACACCCGACACGGCGGCCTGGCTCTGGCCGGTCGCGCTGGCGATGCTCGCGACGAGCTCGGTCTTGGTGATGGACTTGTCGGCCATTTTGGTATGTCCTCCAAAGACGGCGGAGGCCGTCTTGTCATTGCTCGGACCGGACGGCTTCGCCCCCCGGCTGGTCGGATCGACCGGGACCGAATGTACCCGACTTGGCCCGCAGATCCGCGTATTTCCGCGGTTTTCAGTGGATACGCGCGGCGTGTCGTGTGACCAGCGTGACAGATGTGACGAAAGTGGCTCCGCCGCACGAAGCGCGCCGCTCCGCTCCCGCGCCGACGACCCCCCGCAAGAGCTAGCATTTCAGGACACCGACGGACACCGCATGTTTGGAGGTCAGCATGGATGACGCGTTCGCGGCAGTCATGGCGGTCCTCGGGCAGGCTGGAAGTTCCGACCATCTCAGCGAGTCGTTCCTGACGCTGTTCCCGGTCGACGGCGCCTCCGTGTCGACCCTCGGCGACGTCCTCGGCACGGAGATCGTCTCTGCCACGGGCGCCGACGCCCGGCGACTGGACGAGCTCCAGTTCGACCTCGGCGAGGGGCCGTGCTGGGACGCGCTGCGGCACGGTGCGCCGATCAGCGAGCTCGACCTGTCCGACGGCGGCATGAAGCGGTGGCCCGCCTTCGCGGCGGCGGCCTCCAAGAAGGTGCCGGCAGCGTCGATCTACGCCTTCCCCGTAGCGGTGGGCTCGCTCCGCTTCGGAGCGGTCGACCTGTTCGCGAGGCAGCGGCTGACGCTGTCTTCGGATCAGACCCGCCAGGCCACGGCGATGGCGGATCTCATCGGCAGCCATCTCCTCCGCGAGGCGATCGACCGGACGAAGAATCCGGAGGCTCCAGACGTCTCGACACGGCGAATCGTGCACCAGGCGACGGGCGTCGTGCTGGCCCAGCTCGACATCACCGCCGAAGAAGCACAGCTTGTGATCCAAGGGCATGCGTTCGCCGCGGGCGCGACCGTGATGTCGATCGCCTCCGACGTCGTCGAGCGTCGGCTGGAGTTCCGCAGGATCAAGGGTGAGATCGAGGCGGTGCGATGAACCGGACGACCTTCGACTCCCGGCTGCTGAACACCCTCACCACGCTCGCCGACACACTCGTCGACGACTACGACGTGGTGGAGCTGCTGCAGACCCTCGTGGACGCGTGCCGCGACATCGTCGGCGTCACCGCTGCCGGCATCCTGCTCGCCGACCACGACAGCGGTGAGCTGGAGCTGGTGGCATCGACGAGCGAAGCCAACCGCCTCGTCGAGCTCATGCAGCTCGCCGCGCAGGACGGACCGTGCATCCAGTGCTACCGCACCGGCGAGCCGGTCACCGTCGCGTCTCTGCAGGCAACCTCGGAGTGGGTCGCGTTCCGCGCCGAGGCGCTCGCGAACGGCTTCTCGTCGATCCATGCCGTCCCTCTGCGGCTGCGCGAGCGCACGATCGGGACGCTCAACGTCATGAACGCCGCCGAGGGCGCGCTCGAGGACGAAGCCCAGGTCGCGGTGCGCGCGTTCGCCGACGTCGCGACCATCGGGATCCTCCACGAGCGTTCGCTTCGCGAGTCGGAGCTGCTCGCGGAGCAGCTCAAGGGCGCGCTCAGCAGCCGCGTCGTGATCGAGCAGGCCAAGGGCGTCGTCTCGTTCACGGCAGACGTGCCGATCCCCGACGCGTTCGAGGTGATCCGTGGATACGCCCGCCGCAACCGCCTTCCGTTGAGTCTCGTGGCCTCGCGCATCGTTTCCCGCGAGCTCCGCCTGGAGCACCCGGGGACCTGACCACGGCCTCGGTTCTCCTCGGAATCACGTGCGCGAGAGAACGGCCTCGACCCAGGCGTGAGGCCAGGCTCAGCGTCGGTGCGACGCGATGACGTCTCGTGCCGTGCGCGCGAACGCCGGCGCGACCCGGCCCTGCCCGTCCAGGTAGCCGCCGACGAGCGCCGCATCGCGCAGCAGCACGAGTGACGCCGCGACGTCGGCCGGTTCTGAGAGACCGGCCCCCGCGGCGAGCTGCTCGAGAGTGCCGCGGAACCACTCGCGGTGATCGGCGATGAGCTCGCGCACCGGCCCTTCGGACGGATACTCCGCCGCGGCGTTGACGAAGGGGCAGCCGCGCGTGTGGCGGTCGCGGATGTCGTCGGCGATGCCGGTGATCACGAGGTCGAGGAGCACGGCCGGATCGTCCGAGGACTGCGCCGCCTTCGTGAAGAGGGCCCGCAGGCCCTGGTCCTCGCCCTGGAGGTATGCGAGCACCAGCCCTTCCTTGCCCTCGAACTGCTTGTACATCGTCGCGCGAGTGACGCCCGCGGTCTCGATGATGCGGTCGACCCCGACCGAGTGGATGCCCTCGCTGTAGAACAGCTCGGTCGCGGCCTGCAGCAGCCGCTGGCGGGCGGGGGCGGGGCGAGCGGACGCGGCATCCGAGATTCTCATGGGAATAGTCTTGCATAGATAGAACGTTCGGTCTACTATCGGTCGCAACCACCTGGTGACACCACCGCAGGACCCACACCCAAGGAGCACGAAATGACCACCATGACCAAGACCCCCATCGTCCTCATCCACGGGCTCTGGATGACGCCCAAGAGCTGGGACACGTGGGCCGAGCGCTTCCGCGCCGCGGGCCACGAGGTGCTCGTCCCCGGCTGGCCCGGGATCGACGACCGCACCGTCGACGACATCCGCCGCAACCCCACCGCGCTCAAGGGCATCGGCCTGAAGCAGATCGCCGACTACTACGAGCGCATCATCCGCGCCCTCCCCGAGAAGCCGATCATCATGGGTCACTCCTTCGGGGGAGTCCTGACCCAGATGCTCGCCGACCGCGGCCTCGGCGTCGCATATGTCGGCGTCGCTCCCGGGCAGACCGCCGGCGTCACGACCCTGCCGCCCTCGACGCTGTGGACCGGCACCCCGATCCTGTCGAACCCGTTCGGCATCAACGGCGCCAAGCCGCTGAGCAAGCGCCACTTCCACTTCACCTTCGGAAACGACCTCTCGCGAGACGCGTCCGACAAGCTCTGGAAGGAGTACGCCGTAAACTCCTACAACCGGGTCTTCTTCGAGGGCGTGACGTCGGTGCTGAACGAAAAGGGCGGCGTCACGCACGTCGAGTACGGCCGCGCCGACCGGGCTCCCTTCCTCGTGATCACCGGCGAGATCGACCACGTGGTCCCGCCGGCGATCGGCAAGGCGCTGGTGAAGAAGTACCGCGCGTCGGGAAGCCCCGCCGTCGTCGAATACAAGGAATACGCTGGCCGCACGCACCGCCTCGTCAGCCAGGACGGCTGGGAGGAGATCGCCGACTTCGCGCTCGAGTGGGCGACGACCCATCAGGTCCGCGAGGCGGAGTCGACGAAGTAGACGGAGGCCGCGCCCGCCCGCCGGCGGGCAGCACAGGCCCGGGCTCATCAGAGCGCCGGGCCTCGGCACGCCCGGAGGCGTGCTCCGGGAATCGGAGACCGCGTGGGTTTCCGCAGCGCGGCGCCATGCCGCATCCGGACAGGTGCGAGTCCGATTTCCGGATCCGGGAATCAGCGCGCGTCAGGCGTACAGGCGGCGCAGCGCGCTGACGACGTCGTCGTGCCAGCGTCGCGCGGCCGGCAGCGCTCCCCCGAAGATCGGGGTGTCGTGCGTCACACCCTGATAGCGCACCACGCTCGCGTCGACGCCCGCGCGGCGCAGCGCAGCGCCGTACGCGTCGCCGTCGCCGCGGAGCGGGTCGTACTCCGCGGTGAGGATCACCGCGGGCGGCAGCCCCTCATGCGAGGCGGCGAGCAATGGCGACGCATAGGCGTCCCGCGCCTGCGAGGGGTTCGACAGATATGTGCGGGCGACCGAGCGCAGCTCGCGCACGGCGAGGAAGCGCGGGATGCCGAGGGCCCGCGTCGCCCGCAGGTCGAGGTGACGGCCGGTCAGGTCGACGACCGGCACCTCGAGCACCTGCAGCCTCAGTGGCAGCTCTGCGCGGTCGCGGTTCATGAGCGTGAGCGCCGCCGCGAGGTTCGCGCCCGCGGATGTGCCGGCCACGCCGATGCGCCGCCGATCGATGCCGAACTCGCCGGCCGAGGCGAACATCCACTCGAGCGCGGCGTACGCCTGCTCGATCGCGACGGGGTAGGGGTACTCCGGGGCCAGGGCGTAGTCGACCGCGGCCATCGTCACGCCGGCGTCGAGCGCACGTCGGCGGTTGGCGGCATCCGTCGTCGGATACCCGATGCCCCCGATGCGGAAGGCCCCGCCGAAGAGCGAAAGGACGCCCGGGCCCCCGTGCGCCGGCGCCGGATCGGGATCGGGGTGATACAGGCGCACCCGCACCGACGGGTGCCCGGGCACGTCGACGACATGCTCGGTGGTGCGGATCCGCGGACCCGCCATGCCGACCTTGTGCAGCTCACGGCGGTCCCACGCCAGCGCC
>NZ_RRYE01000231.1 GCF_004010105.1 Microbacterium sp. CPCC 204701 | reverse complement strand
CGGCGCCGTTCACCCCGGCCGAGGCGACCGGAGTGCGCCTGTGGGATGCCGCGGCCAGGACTGCGACGGCGCTCGCCTGAGCCGCGCCGCGACAAGGGTGGGGGGTCAGTCGGCGAGCGCGAGTGCGCGGAACGGCTGGCGTGGCACGGACGCGGGCTGCGGCATCCGGGTGTCCTGCCGCCCGCGGGTCGTGCGCACGTAGAGCTCGTCGATGAGGGCGGTCGCCAGGCGCACGAGTTCGGCGATCTCGACCTCGTCGCGGTCGACCCATGCGCACCGTGGCTCGTCGCCGACGGGCACGAAGCCGTCGTGCTGCTCCCACGCGACGAGCGTGCGCTCGGCCCCGAGCACGTGCTGCTGCCACCACACCTGGCGCAGGTACGACCGGGGGATGCTGCGCCACGGTTTGTTCGTGGTCTTGATCTCGGCGAGCGTCACCCGCCCGACGGCGTCGACCGCGATGCCGTCGGGAGTGGCGAGGTGCCGCTTCTCGATGACGGCGTGGAACAGCGCGGACGACGGCTGGATGCCGTGGGTCGCCGCCACCCACGCGGCGATCTCGGGCTCGCGTGCGCGGCCGTGCGCCGTGTAGGCGTTGCCCGAGAACCCGGAGCCCATGAGCTTGGCGTCGGCCGCCCGGGCGATCGCCCGCTCGGACGTCAAAGCTGCGACATCCGTCGCCGTGATGCCCCGCGAGCGGGCTCGCACCCACGCGACCCGGTCGCGCGAGTCCGCGACCATGCGGGCCGCGAGCTCGGGGGTGCGTGCAGCGAGCTCCGGGGTCACTTCTCGAGCGTAACCCGGGCGGGCGACGCCCGCCGCTGCGACCCACCGGGTGCGGGCCGCTCAGGCTTCGTAATCGCCGCGCCGGAGCAGATCCGCGATGTCTGCACATCGCGGTCGAGATTCATCGAACCGCTCCGCACGGCGTACGTGCGTTCCTGTGGGTGACGGTGCGTCGAGGGCCGGCGGGGGAGGAGGGGGTTGTGCTCGCGCGACACCGTGGCATCGTCGAAGCATGGACACCATCACGAGCGACGAGTTCCGCGCGCACCGGGGCGTCGCCGACTGGACTCCCGGCGAAGCCGGCGCCGTCGCGAACTTCCGCACCGGGAATTTCGCGATCGGGGCACAGCTGTTCGCGGTGATCGCCGAGCTCGCCGAGGAGGCGGACCACCACCCCGACGTCGACATCCGCTATTCGTCTGTGCGGGTGACGCTCATGACGCATTCCGCCGGTGGGCTCACGGCGAGGGATGCCGAACTCGCGGCGCGCATCTCGGATGCTGCGCGCGAGCTCGACATCCCGGCCGACCGGGCTGGATGATGAGCGTCAGAAGGCGGCCGCGCCGGCCTCGGCGACGGTCTGGTCCTGTTCGCCCGATCCGCCGCTGACGCCGACCGCGCCGACGACGGCGCCGTCGCGCGAGAGGGGCACGCCACCGGCGAAGATGGCGACCTTGCCGCCGTTGGTGGCGTGGATGCCGTAGAACTGCTGGGTTGGCTGTGCGTTGTCGCCGAGGTCCTTGGTCTGGATGTCGAAGGCCTTCGACGTCCAGGCCTTGTTGATCGAGATGTTGACGCTGCCGATCCAGGCGCCGTCCTGGCGGACGTGGGCGACGAGGTTGCCGCCGGCATCCACCACGGCGATGTTCATCGGCTGGCCGATCTCGTCGGCGCGCTTCTCGGCGGCGGCGATGACGCGGCGAGCGTCTTCGAGCGTGACGGACATGGTGTGGTTCCCTTCTTGTGAGTGAACGGATGCTGCCGGCGGCAGCATCCGGAATCTTCGTCGTCAGGCGGTCTTGATGTAGCCGTTGGGGTTGAGGACGTACTTCTTGGCGGCGCCGCGGTCGAAGTCGGCGTAGCCCTGCGGCGCATCCTCGAGAGGGATGACGGTGGCGCCGACGGCGTCGGCGATCTGGACCTTGTCGTGCAGGATCGCCATCATGAGGTGCCGGTTGTAGCGCATCACGGGGCATTGGCCGGTCGTGAAGGACAGCGACTTCGCCCACCCGAGTCCCAGGCGCAGAGACAGCGAGCCGGCCTTGGCAGCCTCGTCCACGCCGCCGGGGTCCCCGGTGACGTACAGTCCGGGGATGCCGAGCGCGCCGCCGGCGGCGGTGAGATCCATGAGCGAGTTCAGCACCGTCGCGGGGGCCTCCTGGCTCGACTCGGCGCCGTGGCCGCGGGCTTCGAAGCCGACCGCGTCGACACCGGCATCGACTTCGGGAACGCCGAGGATCTGCTCGATCTGGTCCTTCGGGTCGCCCTGCGACACGTTCACCGTCTCGCACCCGAACGACCGCGCGCGGGCGAGCCGGTCCTCGTTGAGGTCGCCCACGATCACCACCGCCGCGCCCAGCAGCTGCGCTCCGACGGCCGCGGCGAGCCCGACGGGGCCTGCCCCCGCGATGTACACGGTCGAGCCGGGGCCGACGCCCGCGGTGTACGCGCCGTGGAACCCGGTGGGGAAGATGTCGGACAGCATCGTCAGATCGAGGATCTTCTCCAGCGCCCGGTCGCGGTCGGGGAAGGCCAGCAGGTTCCAGTCGGCGTAGGGGACGAGCACGTACTCGGCCTGCCCGCCCACCCAGCCGCCCATGTCGACGTACCCGTACGCGCTGCCGGGCCGATCGGGGTTGACGTTGAGGCAGATGCCGGTCTTGCCCTCCTTGCAGTTGCGGCAGCGGCCGCACGAGATGTTGAACGGCACCGACACGATGTCGCCGACCTTGATGAACTCCACGTCCGGGCCGGTCTCGACGACCTCGCCGGTGATCTCGTGGCCGAGCACGAGACCCGTGGGGGCCGTGGTGCGGCCGCGAACCATGTGCTGATCCGACCCGCAGATGTTCGTGGAGACGGTGCGCAGGATCGCGCCGTGCATCACCTTCCTGCCGACGTTCGCCGGGTTCACCCCCGGCCCGTCCTTGAGCTCGAACTCCGGGTAGTCCGTATCGATGACCTCGACCTCACCCGGACCCTTGTAGGCCACCGCTCTGTTGGCAGACATCGTCGTCCCCTTCCGTCGCGTGACGGACATCGTCGCGCGATTCTGTCGTGTGTGGTTGGGCTCGATGCGAGCCTGTACCCAAAGGGACGCCGTCGCAACGGGTCCGGCTGCGTGGGAAGCGGCCGATCGGTGGAGAACTCGTCGGGAGCGCCGGTTCGTGGAGGAGGGAAACAGGGCGCCGATTTGGCCGATCCCGCGGCATCGCGTAGCCTTGACGAAGCCGAAGACCGCCGGTCATCGACGTGCGTGAAAGCGCACGGAGATCGAAGCACTGCAGACGCAGGGGCCCGCGCAGGTGTCACGAACTTTTCACAGCTCCGTGCGCTTGCGCCGGAGCTTTTTTGTCTGCGTGCGCCGACTCTGACGACCGGGAGCCTGCGGCCGGCGCCCCGCCATCGCGGAGCGTCTCGTACACACAAGGAGTGGCCATGGCGCAGAAGGAAGCATCGGTCGCCGAGCTCACGAAGCACTTCGAGGACTCGACCGCCGTTCTGCTGACCGAGTACCGCGGTCTGACGGTTGCAGAGCTCAAGGAGCTCCGCAACGCGATCCGTCAGGACGCGGAGTACGCCGTGGTGAAGAACACGCTCACCAAGATCGCCGCGAACAACGCGGGGATCTCGTCGCTGGACGACGACCTCAAAGGTCCGTCGGCCATCGCGTTCGTGCACGGCGACCCGGTCGCCGTCGCGAAGGGCATGCGTGCCTTCGCCAAGGCACACCCTCTTCTCGTGATCAAGGGCGGTTTCTTCGACGGAAACCCCCTGAGCGCTGACGAGGTCAACAAGCTCGCCGACCTCGAGAGCCGTGAAGTCCTGCTGGCGAAGCTCGCCGGTGCGATGAAGGCCTCGATGACCAAGGCGGCATACGTCTTCAATGCGCTTCCGTCGAAGGCCGTCCGCACGGTCGACGCGCTGCGCGAGAAGCAGGAGTCCGCGGCCTGACATCGGGCCTCGGCGTAGCACAACCACAATCAAGGAGAAACATCATGGCAAAGCTCAGCACTGAGGAGCTGCTCGACGCGTTCAAGGAGCTCACGCTCATCGAGCTCAGCGAGTTCGTCAAGGCGTTCGAGGAGACCTTCGACGTCACCGCTGCCGCCCCTGTGGCCGTGGCCGCCGCCGGCGCTCCCGCCGGTGGTGCCCCCGCCGAGGAGGCCGAGGAGAAGGACGCGTTCGACGTCATCCTCGAGGCCGCCGGCGACAAGAAGATCCAGGTCATCAAGGTCGTCCGCGAGCTCACCTCGCTCGGCCTCGGTGAGGCGAAGGCCGTCGTCGACGGTGCTCCCAAGGCCGTCCTCGAGGGCGCCAACAAGGAGACCGCCGACAAGGCGAAGGCCGCTCTCGAAGAGGCCGGCGCGACGGTCACCCTCAAGTAATCTCGCTCTTCTTCCTGAAGGCCCCGGATGCTGCGCATCCGGGGCCTTCGTCATGCCCGGGCGCAGTGCCCTGCCACCGAAGCGCGATCGGTGAATTCCCTTTCTCACGGATTCATCACGACCGAGCTGGCGGCGGGCGCCCTGGGCGGGACACCGCGTCCTGGAGGGCCGGCTCGTGGCCGACGGCGTCGTGACGAACCCGCTCGCCCATGCCGTGGCGACAACCTTCGCGATCGCGGGGCGACCGCGCCCGACGACGTCGTCGCCGTCGACGCCGACCTGCGCCGTGCGAACGACATCGCGCCCGACGACACCTCGTCGCTGGTGGTCGAGCTCCGCGGCGGCGCGCGCTTCGCGGCCGGACTCGCGGTGACCGCTCCGCGGCGGCACGAGCCGTATCTGCTGGTGCGCGGCACGCGCGGCCACCTCGTCTACCACTACACGCTCGACACGCTCCACGTCTTCCGCGACGGCCCGGCGCTG
>NZ_RRYE01000230.1 GCF_004010105.1 Microbacterium sp. CPCC 204701 | reverse complement strand
GTGAGCCGAACCCGACGCGCACTCGCCGCCGCCCTCGCGGCGCTCGCGCTGACCATGGCCGGATGCGCCGAGACGTCGGCGCCGCGGGCGGCCGACGCCGAGCCCGGCGCGACCCGCTATCCCCTGACTGTCGAGAACTGCGGCGAGAAGGTCGTCTTCGACGCGCCGCCCGAGCGCGTCATCCTGCTCGAGAGCGCGGCCGTGACGATCCTCGACGGCCTCGGCGTGCTCGATCGCGTCGTGGCGCGCGCCGGCTCCTTTCCCGACGGGTACTACGACGCCGACCTCACACGTCGCATCGAGGGGATCACGTCGCTGTCGGACGACATCGACGCCTCAGGCCACCTCACGATGTCGACGGAGGTGGTGCTCGCCCACGAACCCGACCTCGCGCTCGGGCTGCCCGAGGGGATCACCCGCGAGGCACTCCGAGACGGCGGCGTGAACACGCTCGTCCAGCCCGTGTACTGCACGTCGGGCGAAAGCGACGCATCCTTCGGCACGCTCTACGAGCAGATCCGCATGTTCGGGGCGGTCTTCGACCGCGCCGACGAGGCTCAAGCCATCGTGAACGATCTCGAGAGCCGTGTCACCGCTGTGGAGGATGCGACGGCGGATGCCGCGCTCCGCACGGCTGCGGTCCTGTATCCGTCGATCGGAGGCGGCCCGCTCTACGCGTACGGCAGGGCGTCGATGTCGCAGCCGCAGCTTGAGGCCGCCGGATTCGAGAACGTCTTCGCCGACACCGCGGAGCGCGTGTTCGAGGTCAGCATCGAAGAGCTCATCGCGCGCGATCCCGACATCCTCGTGCTGCTGCATCAGGGCGACGCGGACGGAGCCGTCGCCGAGCTCGCGCGGCTTCCCGGCAGTGAGGCGCTGCGTGCGGTCCAGCAGGGCGACGTGCTCCCCCAGCTCTTCAACTTCACCGAGCCTCCGACGCCGCTGTCGGTCACGGGACTCGAGAAGATCGTGGAATGGTCCGAGGCGGGCTCATGATCTCCGCCGACGACGTCACGCACGCCTACGACGGCGTCGACGTCCTGCGCGAGGTGACCCTCGCCGCGGACGAGGGCGAGGTCGTCGGGCTCATCGGACCGAACGGCAGCGGCAAGACGACCCTGCTGCGCGCCCTCTATCGGGCGCTCGTCCCCGATCACGGCGAGATCCGCGTCGGCGATGCGCCCATCGCGCAGTACTCGTCGCGCATGCTCGCCCAGGTCGTCGCGGTCGTGACGCAGGAGTCGCACAGCGACGTGCCGCTGTCGGTGGCCGACACGGTGCTGCTCGGTCGGAGCCCGCACCTGGGCGCCGTGCGCCGCCAGTCCGCCGCCGATCTCGACATCGCCGCGGATTCGCTCGATCGCGTCGGGGCAGGGCACCTCGCCGCACGTGACATCGCCGAGCTCTCCGGCGGCGAGCGGCAGCGCGTGCTCATCGCACGCGCTCTGGCGCAGCAGGCGTCGCATCTGCTGATGGACGAGCCGACCAATCACCTCGACATCCACTTCCAGCACGAGATCCTCGCCCTCGTGCGCGAGCTGGGCGTGACGACGGTGGTGGTGCTGCACGACCTCAACCTCGCGGCGCGGTACTGCGACCGCCTCGTGCTGCTCAGTCGCGGCCGTGTCGCAGCAGCCGGCCGCACCGAGGACGTGCTGCGGCCCGCGGTCGTCGAGCCGGTGTACGGCATCCACGTGGACCCGGTGCGTGCGGGCGACGGCCGTCTGCAGCTGCTGTTCCGCTCACCGGATCATCGGATGCCGCAGACCCACGATCACACCGGCGGTCACGGCACCCGTCCCACCGGTCAGGACGTGCGCACGAGCCCGCGGATGTAGAAGGCCACGACGAGCGCGACCCAGCTCGTGAGGATGTACGGCCACGTGTACGTCACGATCCCGGCTCGGTGCATGACGAGCGTCACGACGGCGGTCACCGCGATCCACGGCACCGCGTACAGCCACGAGCCGACCGAGCTGCGCAGGAACGTCACGGCGAGCGCGATCGCGGTGAGGACCCCCGAGTAGTTCGCGAGCCCGTTCGCGATGTCGCTCCACGACTCCCCCAGCGCGACCGCGACGATCGAGCCGACGGCGCTGCCCAGGACGCCCGCGAGCCCGACCCGCCAGCTCGCCACGAACAGGGCGGCGAGGATGAGCGCACCGCAGATCGGATTGTCGATGAGCACCACCTGCGACACGTTCGTGAGAAGAGACAGCAGGAACGCCGGCACGGGATCGTCGGGAAGATCGGATGCCGCAGCCGGCGTCGCGAGCGCGGTCGTGGTGAGCGTGATCACGGTGGCGACGACGACGAACGGCGCTGTCGTGTACGGCAGCCGATAGCGCTTCAGCGCCGTGCGCGTGAAGAGCGCGTCGACCAGCCGGGTCACCGGGCCGGTCGCGAGGCCGCCCGCGAACGCGAGGACATACGACCACCACGCCCCGCCGCCGAGCGCCGCGAAGACCGCCGCGCCGACCAGGGTGCCGCAGAACGACTGCATGCCCGCGACGATGTCGGCGCTCCGGTAGCCGGTCGCGAGGCCGCCCAGCATGCCCCCCACCGCCCCGAGCAGGGCGAGCACCGCCATGCGCCAGTCGGCGACGACGAACGCTGCGAGCACGAGCGCGCCGCTCACGAGGTTCTGCTGGAAGAAGATCTGCGACGCGCCGCGGACGAGGCCGAACCCCCACATCTGCCACCCGGCGACGGTGCCTGTCGTCATGTGCCCACTCCCTTCGGCGTGCCGATCATTTGCGGATCGCCGGCGCGGGATCGCCGGTGATGAGCTCGTGCATCGCCGCCGCGGCGGCGGAGAACACGGTCGCCGACGTGACGGTGTCGTCGCCGACGAACCGCAGCCACGCCCCGCTCTCGGAGGGGAGCACACTCACGCCGGCGCGAGCTGCGGGGTCGGGCGCGGCGGCGAGCGCCCCTTCCACCGTGTCGTGGAGCCGATCGGCGATGATGCGGGCGGGCACGCGGCCGGTGAAGACGTAGAGGCTCGAGACGATGTCGCGGCCGCCCATCACGCCCCGGCCGCCCACCTCGCCCCCGCGCGGCACGAGCCGCACGCGGTCGAACGCGACCGGCTCGAGGTCGCCCCCGGGCCTGTTCACCTCGAGGTCCATCGCGAGCGCCGTATAGGCGTTGCGCTCGCCGCGGCTGAGCCGCCCGGCGTAGATCGTCTCGCCGAGGATCAGGGTGGCATCGGCATGCACGGTCGCCGCTGTGCGCTGGTAGAAGCGCGCATCGCGGTAGGGGATGAGGGGATCGGGAAGGTACTCCACGTAGGCGCCCTCGGCGACGTCCAGGTGCACGAGCGATGTGGCGTAGCCCGACTCCATGCGGTAGAGCTTGGTATGCGCCTGCGTCGTGATGTGCGCCGAGGTACCCGGCCCGAACCCGAGGTCCATGCGGTGGCGGTCGTTGTGGAGGATGCCGCCGCCCGTCGTCATCAGGTACGTGTACGGCATGTCGGGTCGCGCCGGGTCGTAGTACAGCGGCCGCATGATCTGCAGCGGAGATTTCTGGAAGTGCCGCACGAGCTCGGTGCGACGCTCCTCCCCTCCGCCGCGGAGGGCGAACTCGAGCTCGAGTACGCCGACCTTGCCGGGGCTCCCGACCGGGAGCGTGTGCGGGTCGCTCCCGTAGCGGGCGACCTCGCCCGGAACGTGGGCGGGCTCGAAGTGCGCAGGCTGCAGCCGCGGCCCGCCGTACAGCGGGGCGTCGGTGCCCGCCGCGGCGAGCGCATCCCCCATCGGCGTCGCAGCCGCGACGATGCTCACGCGACCAGTTCGCCCTTCGACGCGTGCCACAGGGCCATGATCGTCTCGAGGAGCTCGTGCACCCCGGTGCCATCAAGCGAGTTCGTGAGGACGACAGGGCGGTCGCCGCGCACGGCGTGCGCATCGCGCTCCATCACGGCGAGGTCGGTGCGCACGTACTGCGCGATGTCGATCTTGTTGATGACGAGGATGTCGCTCTCGGTGATGCCCGGACCCCGCTTGCGCGGCATCTTCTCGCCCTCCGACGTGTCGAGCACGAAGACGAAGACGTCCGCGAGCGCGGGCGAGAACGTGAGCGTCAGGTTGTCGCCCCCCGACTCGTAGATGAGGGTGTCGATATCGGGGAAGCGCTCCAGCATCTCCTCGCCGGCGGCGAGGTTCATGGTGGGGTCGTCGCGCACCGCGGTGTGCGGGCAGGCTCCCGTCTCGACGCCGACGACCCGTTCGGGGTCGAGGATGCCGGCGAGTTCGCGCCGCACATGGTGCGCGTCCTCCTGCGTGTAGATGTCGTTCGTGATCACGCCGGGGGTGCGGCCGGCGGCGATCAGCAGCGGCACGAGAGCTTCCGTGAGGGCCGTCTTCCCCGACCCGACCGGGCCTCCGATGCCGATCCGCAGGACGTTGTCACTCATGCGCTCTTCCTCTCGTGTGTGCCGGCCGCGGGGCGGACTCAGCTGGTGAACAGGCGCGCCTCGGCGCGCTCGTGACGTGCGGACATGATGTCGGCGACGGGCGCGAAGCCCCCCAGATCGCGCAGCGGGCGGGCGACCGCGTCCGCGGTGACCGCTTCGATCACGGGCTGCACGCGACGCAGCAGCACCTGGGCGCCGCGATGGTCGGTGAGTCGCAGCCGCAGCGCGGCGCCGACGAAGCTCGCGGCGAAGGCGAACAGATCGGATGCCACGGCTTCGGCGATCGGCACGCCTGTCGCCGCGTAGCAGACGGCCGTGACGACCGGCTGGCAGCCCGGCGCCTGCTTCGCCTTCACGCGCGCCGCCCACGCCGCGATGTCTGCGTCGCCGGGACCGCCCGCGAACGCCTCGCCGGCGATGTCGGCGAGCTGTCTGCCGCTGCGCGTGCTCGCGACGC
>NZ_RRYE01000023.1 GCF_004010105.1 Microbacterium sp. CPCC 204701 | reverse complement strand
CGGCCGCCCTCGGCTTCACCACCCTCCGACCTCTCGCAGAGGACATCATGTATCGCCCCGACCTCGTCGTGCGAGCGGTCCGCGGGCTGGTGTCGGCTCGTCGCCGTTCATCGACACGCTGATCGCGAGACGGCCACCCCGCGCCGCCGCGCACAACTCAGGCTTCACACTCGGCCGTGGTGCCCGATGCGGCGTCAGGCCGGCTGTCTGCCTGAGTTGCGCGCCTTCAGCGGCGCGATCGAACGGGCTCCGGGCTCCCGGCTCCGGGCGTCGAGTGGGTCGGATCTCGCCGCGCTGGGGTCGCGCGTGTGGCTGCGCACAACTCAGGTTCGTCCCGCCGCGCGCCGCCACCTCGGCCGGCTCGGCCGGCACCTGCCTGAGTTGTGCGCCGAGCCGCGAGCCATGAGCCGGCGACGTCGCCGAGGCAGCCTCAGACGCGGCGGAGAAGGCCGACCTTGTCGTAGACGTCCGCCAGGGTGCGGTTCGCCACGGACTCGGCCTTCGCCGCGTTCGCCGCGAGCACGCGGTCGAGCTCGGCCGGGTCGGCGAGCAGCTCGAGCGCGCGCTCGCGCACCGGACCGAACTCCTCGACCACGACCTCGGCGAGACCCTTCTTGAAGTCGCCGTACCCGCGGCCCGCGTACTCATCTTCGATCGCCGGGATCTGGCGCCCGCTGAGCGCGGCGTAGATCACCAGCAGGTTCGAGACGCCGGGCTTGGCCTCGCGGTCGTACGTCACCGACCCCTCCGAGTCGGTGACGGCGCGCATGATCTTCTTGGCCGAGACCGCGGGGTCGTCGAGCAGCCACAGCACACCGGCATCCGATTCTGCCGACTTCGACATCTTGGCGGTCGGGTTCTGCAGATCGTAGATGCGCGCGGTCTCCTGCTGGATCACCGGCACCGGCACCTGGAACGCCTGCCCGTAGCGGCTGTTGAAGCGCTCGGCGAGATCGCGCGTGAGCTCGACGTGCTGCTTCTGGTCGTCGCCGACCGGCACGATGTCGGTCTGGTAGAGCAGGATGTCGGCCGCCATGAGCACCGGGTAGGTGAACAGGCCCACCGAGGTCGCATCCGAACCGTAGCGCTGAGACTTGTCTTTGAACTGCGTCATGCGCCCGGCCTCGCCGAAGCCCGTGACCGTCGAGAGGATCCAGGCGAGCTCGGCGTGCGCGGGCACGTGCGACTGCACGTAGAGCGTCGACTTTGCCGGCTCGATCCCTGCCGCGATGTACTGCGCCGCGGTGCGCCGGGTCTTCTCGCGCAGCTCGGCGGGGTCGTTGGGCTGCGTGAGGGCATGGAGGTCGACAACCGAGAAGAACGCGTCGAACGACTCCTGCAGGTCGCGCCACTGCATGAGCGCCCCGATGTAGTTGCCGATCTGGAGGGAGTCGGCCGAGGGCTGCATGCCGGAGTACAGACGCGATTTGCTCACCGGACGATCCTATTCGCGAATGACGGATGCCTCGGCCGGCGCCGATTCGGGCCGCGAGGCAGGATCCCCACCGCGACGACGTCAGCGCCCGATCGTGTAGTCGGCGATGACGGGGGAGTGGTCGCTCCAGCGGGTGTCCCACGACGGGGCGCGGACGACGCGGTAGTCGGTGACGCGCGCGCCGAGGGCGGGCGTGGCCAGGTGATAGTCGATGCGCCAGCCCGTGTCGTTGTCGAATGCGCGCCCGCGCATCGACCACCACGTGTACGGGCCGTCCACGTCGCCGTGGAACCGGCGGCCCACGTCGACCCACCCGAGTCCGGGGCCCACCGAGCCGTCCACTCCTGTCACCGGCGCGTGGGCTTCGCCGAAGAACCGGTCGAAATACGCCCGCTCGCGGGGGAGGAACCCGGCCTTCTTGACATTGCCCTTCCAGTTGCGGATATCGAGCTCGCGGTGGCCGACGTTGAGATCACCCATGACGAGCGCGAGCGGCGACGCGGCCGCGAGCTGCGGCATCCGCTTCTCCATCGCGTCGAGGAACGCCCACTTCGCATCCTGCTTCGCCGTCTCGGCCTCGCCGGTGTGCACGTAGGCGCTCACCACGATCAGGCGCTCGCCGTCGATGTCGAAGTCGGCCTCGATCCATCGCCCCGCCGAATCGAGCGGCTCGGGCCCGAGCACGCGCCGCACGTCGACGAACGGCAGGCGGCTCGCGACGGCGACGCCCGCGCGGCCCTTCGACAGCGCCTCGTCGTTGACGACCTCCCACCCGGGGAGCGCCGTGCGCAGCTCTTGTTCGGTGGCACGGACTTCCTGCAGGGCCATCACGTCGATGTCGGCCGCGTCGAGCCACTCGAGCATGCCCTTGCGCGTGGCCGCGCGGATTCCGTTGACGTTGACAGAGGCGATGCGAACACGACGAGGCACGCCCGCCAGACTATCCGGCGCCGCTGACACTCAGCGGGGCCGGGCGCCGTTCGTCCGGACCTTCGCCTTCGTCACGGCTGGCACGGCGGCGGCCGATGGCGGGGCGGATGCCTCGACCTGGGTGAGTTCCTGCTGCGCCGTCCGCACGGCGCGGTCTGCGCTCCAGGTGCGATACCAGGGTGCTTCGGCGCGGGCCCGCTGCGCGGTGCGCAGGCGCACGCGCGCAGCGATCAGGAGCGCCTCGTGCTCCTTCGCGAGCCGCTCTGCCTCGGTCTGCGGCAGGAGCGGCACATCGTCGTCGTTCGCCGCAACGGCGATCCACGCGGCAGCCACCAGCATGATGATGCCGATGATGCGGAACCACAGCAGCAGGCCGACGAAGATCGCGAACGTCGCGAGCAGCACGTTGGACGGCGTGTAGACGAAGAGCCACCCGGCGAACAGCTGCAGCACGGTGATGGCGCCGCCGCCGAGGAGGGCGCCGGGCCAGATGCGCCGCCATGGCAGCCGCGTGCCGGTGAGGAAGCGGATGAGGGCGCCCAGCGCGCCCGTGAAGATCACGAACGAGATCAGGATCGTGCCGATGCGGGTCGCGATCGCGTATACGCCCGACGTGTCGGTCCATCCGAACAGCGAGGAGACGAGCGTGAGGGCCCACGTGCCGATCGAGGTTGCGACGAAGCCGACGAGCAGACCGAGCGCGAAGAGCAAGGCGCCGAGGAGGTCGCGGGCCTTCAGGTAGACGTAGCTGCGCAGATCGGGCGGAAGACCGAAGATGTCGCGTACTGCGCGACGCGTGTAGGTGACGAAGCCGATCGCGGTCCAGATCAGGGCGCCCAGCGCGACGATGCCCGTGATGCCCAGCACTCCCGCGTTGCTCGTCGCGATCGCGGTGACCTGCTCGGGGGTGAACAGACCGCCCTGGTCGCTGATGAGACCCGGGATGTAGGTATTGATGAGGTCGATGACGCCGTCGATCGCCTTCGGGCTGCCGCCCAGCCAGAGACCGGCGACGGCGAAGGCGACGTAGATGCCGGCGAACGTCGCGAACAGGGCTTGGTAGCTCACTCCCGCGGCCAGGAGGAACCCGTTGTGCCGCAGGAAATGACGCCACACGCGCACCGGGAACCACGAGAGCGTCCGCCGGGTGAGGGCGGTCGCTTTGCTCAGCGGCACCTCGAACCGCTCATGGAGGTGCTCCTCCTCGCGCTCCCAGCGCGCACGGAGCCTCTCCTCCTCGCGCGCCGCCGCCTGCGCGACATCGCGAGAATGCGGGCGGCGCTCGTCTGTCACGGGAGAAAGACTAGCGACCTTCGGCCACCGGCTCGCGTGCGAGCGCGGCATCCGGTCGCGTGCGGAACCGAGGCACCGCGAACAGCACCGCCGCGATTGCGACCGCGGGCAGCAGGGACGCGGGGCCGAGCCTGGGTCCGTCGGCGAGAAGGCCGACGACCACTGCGCCGCCGATTGCGCGGCGATAGTCGAAGAGGCTCAGGCGTGCGATCACCTGGTCGCTGTGCAGACGATCGAACTCGCCCGCGGCACCGAAGGTCACCGGGATCAGCGCCCCGCTTTCAGCGCGGGGAGCGAGGTGGCGATGACGGCATAGCCCGGGCCCCTGCGAGACCTGCGCGCCGGCGACGGCGAGGCGCGCAGCGCGGGAACCGCGGACGGCGTGGGCTGCGGCGTCCGGCCTACGGGCGTCCGCGCAGAACGGCCTGCTTGACCTCGGCGATCGCCTTCGTCACCTCGATGCCGCGGGGGCACGCCTCGGTGCAGTTGAAGGTCGTGCGGCAGCGCCACACGCCCTCCTTGTCGTTGAGGATGTCGAGGCGCACGTCGCCCCCGTCGTCGCGCGAGTCGAAGATGAAGCGGTGCGCGCCCACGATCGCGGCGGGGCCGAAGTACTGGCCGTCGGTCCAGAACACCGGGCATGACGAGGTGCACGCGGCGCACAGGATGCACTTCGTGGTGTCGTCGAACACCTCGCGATCGACGATGGACTGGATGCGCTCCTTGCCGGGCTCCGGCTTCGAGCTCGCGATGAGGAAGGGCTGCATCTCGCGGTACGACGCGAAGAACGGCTCCATGTCGACGACGAGGTCCTTCTCGAGGGGGAGACCCTTGATCGCCTCGACATAGATCGGCTGCGAGATGTCGAGGTCCTTGATGAGCGTCTTGCACGCGAGCCGGTTGCGGCCGTTGATGCGCATCGCGTCGGAACCGCAGATGCCGTGCGCGCACGAGCGGCGGAAGGTCAGCGAACCGTCGACCTCCCACTTGATCTTGTGCAGCGCGTCGAGCACGCGATCGGTCGAGTACAGCTCGACGTCGTAGTCGACCCAGAGCGGCTCCTCATCGACCTCGGGGTCGAAGCGGCGGATGATGAAGGTCACCAGGAACGACTGGATGCCGGTGTCGCTCGCGACCTCCTCCGCACGCGCGGGAGCGTCGGCGTCGGTGCGCTCGATGACGTCGGTGGCCGAGGTCGCCATCAGTATTTCCTCTCCATCGGCTGGTAGCGGGTGATCACGACGGGTTTCCAGTCGAGGCGGATGTGGTCGTCGGCCTTCGACGAGCCGGCGTCGCCCGAGAGGTACGCCATCGTGTGCTGCATGTAGTTCTCGTCGTCCCGCTGGGGGAAGTCGTCGCGCATGTGCCCGCCGCGGCTCTCCTTGCGGTTGCGCGCGGTGACGACGACGACCTCGGCGATGTCGAGGAGGAACCCGAGCTCGACGGCCTCCAGCAGATCGGTGTTGAACCGCCTGCCCTTGTCGTCGACGTGGATGTTCTTGAACCGCTCGCGCAGCTCGGAGATCACCTCGAGCACCTCGCCGAGCGACTCCTCGGTGCGGAAGACCTGGGCCTTGCGGTCCATCTCGTCCTGGAGCGTCTTGCGCAGGACCGCGATGCGCTCGGTGCCCTGGTTGCCGCGCAGCCCCTCGATCATGCTCCGCACCTCGGCGGCAGGATCTTCGGGCAGCGGCACGAACTCGGCGGTCTTTACGTACTCGACCGCGTTGCGGCCGGCGCGCTTGCCGAAGACGTTGATGTCGAGCAGCGAGTTGGTGCCGAGGCGATTCGAGCCGTGCACCGAGACGCACGCGCACTCGCCGGCCGCGTACAGGCCCGGCACGACGGTGGTGTTGTCGCTGAGCACCTGGGCGTCGTTGTTGGTGGGGATGCCGCCCATCGCGTAGTGGGCGGTGGGCATGACGGGCACCGGCTCGACCACCGGATCGACGCCGAGGTACGTGCGCGCGAACTCCGTGATGTCGGGAAGCTTGGTCTCGAGCACTTCGGCGCCCAGGTGCGTGCAGTCCAGCAGCACGTAGTCGCGGTGCGGGCCGGCTCCGCGGCCCTCGGCGACCTCCTGGACCATGCAGCGGCTCACGATGTCGCGGGGCGCCAGGTCTTTGATGGTCGGCGCATAGCGCTCCATGAACCGCTCGCCCGAGGCGTTGCGCAGGATCGCGCCTTCGCCGCGGGCGCCTTCGGTGAGCAGGATGCCGAGCCCGGCGAGACCGGTCGGGTGGAACTGGAAGAACTCCATGTCCTCCAGCGGCAGGCCCTTGCGCCAGATGATGCCGACGCCGTCGCCGGTGAGCGTGTGCGCGTTCGAGGTCGTCTTGAAGATCTTGCCGAAGCCGCCGGTGGCGAAGATGACGGCCTTGGAGTGGAAGACGTGGAGGTCGCCGGTGGCGAGCTCGTACGCGACGACGCCGGCGATCTCGGTCGTGCCCGCGTCGCCGGGCACCGTGATGAGGTCGAGCACGTAGAACTCGTTGAAGAAGTTGATGCCGAGCTTGACGCAGTTCTGGAACAGCGTCTGCAGGATCATGTGGCCGGTGCGGTCAGCGGCGTAGCACGCGCGGCGCACCGGGGTCTTGCCGTGGTCGGCGGTGTGGCCGCCGAAGCGGCGCTGGTCGATCTTGCCCTCGGGCGTGCGGTTGAAGGGCAGACCCATGTTCTCGAGGTCGATGACGGCGTCGATCGCCTCCTTGGCGAGGATCTCGGCCGCGTCCTGGTCGACGAGGTAGTCACCTCCCTTGACGGTGTCGAAGGTGTGCCACTCCCACGAGTCCTCTTCGACGTTGGCGAGCGCCGCCGCCATGCCGCCCTGCGCCGCGCCGGTGTGGGAGCGCGTCGGGTAGAGCTTGGTGATGACGGCCGTCTTCGCGCCCGGGCCGGCCTCGATCGCTGCCCGCATGCCGGCGCCGCCGGCGCCCACGATGACGATGTCGAACTGGTGGTAGTGGACGCCGTCCTTGACGTAGGAGTCCGCGGTCTGAGTTGTCACGTGTGGAATGCCTCGGTTGTCTCTTGACTCGTCGGTGCGCTCAGCCCTGCGCGCTGCAGAACTCGGCGAGCACGCTGCCGTCGCTCAGGTTGGGGATGCACGGGTCGAAGGTGAAGACCACCAGCGTGCCGAGCAGGATGAGGAACGCGGCGGCGAGCCAGAGCGCCCATACGAGCACGCGGCGGGTGCTCTCGTGCGTCACGTAGTCGTTGACGATCGTGCGCATGCCGTTGGCGCCGTGGATCAGCGCGAGCCACAGCATCAGCACGTCCCACCACTGCCAGAACGGCGACGCGAACTTGCCGGCGACGAACGCGAAGTCGAGCGCGTGGATGCCGTCGCCGATCATCAGGTTCACGAACAGGTGGCCGAAGATCAGGACGACCAGCAGCACGCCGGAGGCGCGCATGTAGATCCAGCCCCACTTCTCGAGGTTGGGTCCGCTGCGGCGGACGGCGGTGCGGGGAGCGCGAGGCTCGGCGATCGTGGACATCAGTGCTCTCCTCCCCAGCCGTACGCGAACACGTTCGAGAGGTGGCGGACGGTGAAGGGGATCATCGTCACCAGGAACAGGCCGATGACGCCCCACCACAGCTGACGCTGGTGGCGCGTCGCCCACGGCCAGAAGTCGACCAGGATGATGCGCAGCCCGTTGTAGGCGTGGTAGGCGATCGCGCCCACGAGCACGACCTCGCCGATACCCATGATCGGGTTCTTGTAGGTGCTCATGACCGCGTCGTACGCCTCCGGGGCGACGCGGATCAGTGCCGTGTCGAGCACGTGGACCAGCAGGAAGAAGAAGATCGCGATGCCGGTGATGCGGTGCAGCACCCACGACCACATGCCTTCGTTCCCGCGGTACAGGGTGCCGCGGGGGACTCGGGAAGTGGTCTCGGATACCGACGGTGTGACGCGTGCTGGTGCAGACACGGCCGTCCTCCCTGGATCGAACATGGTGGGGCGGATCGCTGTCGAGAGACAGGGCCCCTGATGTGGCCCGGGACCGAGATCTCGAGCCATCGGCGTCACGCGGGCGCTGCGACCATCCTATTCCCGCTTCTCGCGGGGTGGCGACCTAGGCCACCCTTACCGCACCTCCATCCGAAGGGATCTTCGCCCGCGGCAAGAACCGCGGTTGTTTCGCCGCGGGATAGCCTGTGAGGCATGTCAGGTCCCATCGAGAACTTCTACGCCGTCATCCCCGCCGGCGGGATAGGCAGCAGGCTGTGGCCGCTCTCGCGCGCCGACGCGCCGAAATTCCTGCATGACCTCACCGGCTCGGGCAAGACGCTGCTGCGCGACACGTGGGACCGCCTCGAACCGCTGGCGGGGCCGGACCGCATCTCGGTCGTGACGGGCCGCGCGCACCGCGCCGCGGTGGAGAGGGAGCTCCCCGGCATCCCCGACAAGAACGTCTTCCTCGAGTCCGAGCCGCGTGACTCCACTGCGGCGATCGGCCTGGCCGCCGCGATCCTCGCCCGCCGCGAACCCGACGTCATCGTCGGTTCGTTCGCGGCCGACCACGTCATCCGGGTGCCCCAGCTGTTCGACTGGGCGGTGCAGCAGGCGGTCGCGACCGCGCGCGACGGCTACATCTGCACGATCGGCATCCAGCCCTCGGAGCCGTCGGTCGGGTTCGGCTACATCCGCAAGGGCGACGCCCTTCCCGTCGGCGGGGCACCGGAGGCGGCCCTCGTGCGGAGCTTCGTCGAGAAGCCCGACCTCGAGACGGCCAAGGAGTACTTCGCCGACCGCAACTACCTGTGGAACGCCGGCATGTTCATCTCGCGCGCCGACGTGCTCCTCGGCGAGATCGCCGAGAGCGAGCCGCAGCTCTACGCGGGTCTCATGGACCTCGCCGAGGCCTGGGACGACCGCGACGCACGCGGCCCGGTGGTCGACCGGGTGTGGCCCACGCTGACGAAGATCGCGATCGACTACGCGGTGGCCGAGCCCGCCGCCGCGAAGGGCCGGCTCGCCGTCATACCCGGCCACTTCGACTGGGACGATGTCGGCGACTTCGCGAGCCTCGCCAAGCTCAACTCCGGCGGGCGCAAGAACGACCTCGCCATCCTCGGCGAGAACGCCCGCGTCCTCTCCGACGCCGCCAGCGGCATCGTCGTCAGTCAGACGCGCCGAGTGATCAGCGTCATCGGTGTGCGCGACATCGTCGTGGTCGACACCGAGGACGCGCTGCTGGTGACCACCAGCGAGCACGCCCAGCGGGTCAAGGGCGTCGTCGACGCGCTCAAGCTCAGCGGCCGGGGCGAAGTGCTCTGAGATCGGGTGCCGCGAGGCCGCGGCATCCGATCTCCTGATGACGGCTGTATTGCGTCTTTGTAACCTTTCGGCCCCAACGGGTTCCGCAGGCATGCAACTGCTTCGTCACAGTGTGTAACTTTATGCAGTCCCCGTGAAGGACGCGGGGCGATCTAGTGGAGGCTGAGTTGACCATCTCACGCACCAAGAAGCTCGCCGGCGTCGTCGCCGCGGCGAGCATCGCTCTGGCCCTCGCGGGCTGTGGCTCCGCCCCGGAGACGGACCCGACCGAGGGCGGCGAAGCCGCGAGCGACTTCAAGGCCTGCATGGTCTCGGACGAGGGCGGCTTCAACGACAAGTCGTTCAACCAGCTGGGTCTGGCGGGCCTCGAGGCCGCCGCCGACGAGCTGGGCTTCGAGATCGCCACGACCGAGTCGGCGTCCGCCAGCGACTACGCCGCGAACCTCGACAACCTGGCGGCTGAGGGCTGCAACCTGATCGTCTCGGTCGGCTTCCTGCTGAGCGCGCCGACGGTCGAGGCCGCACTCGCCAACCCCGACATCAACTACGCCATCATCGACGACTGGGCCGACAACGACTTCGACGGCGAGACCGACGCGCCGAACATCAAGCCGCTCGTCTTCGACACCGCCCAGGCGGCGTTCCTCGGCGGCTACGCGGCCGCGTCGTTCAGCGAGACCGGCAAGGTCGGCACCTTCGGCGGCGCGAAGATCCCGCCGGTGACGATCTTCATGGACGGCTACCAGCGCGGCGTCGAGTACTACAACGAGCAGAACGGCACCGACGTGCAGGTCGTCGGCTGGGACGTCGAGACCCAGGAGGGCCAGTTCACCGACGAGTTCGCGGCGAACGACAAGGCCAAGCAGGTCGCGCAGGGCATCATCGACCAGGACGTCGACGTGCTCCTGCCGGTCGGCGGACCGATCTACCAGTCGGCGGCTGAGGCCATCCGCGACTCGGGCGGCGGAATCGCGCTGCTCGGCGTCGACGCCGATGTCTTCGAGACCGACCCCACGGTCGCCGACCTGCTGCTTCTCTCTATCCTCAAGGGCATGGACGTCGCCGTCCAGGAGGCCGCCACCGAGGCTGCAGAGGGCGAGTTCGACGTGACGCCGTTCATCGGCACACTCGAGAACGACGGCGTCGGCATCTCGTCGTTCCACGACTTCGAGTCGCTCGTCGACCCTGCGCTCGCGGACGAGCTCGAAGAGATCCGCCAGGGCATCATCGACGGTTCGATCGACGCGTCCTCGCCGTCGTCGCCGTAATCGCGAACAGCTGAATCACCCCGGGCGGCCGGACAGATGCATGCATCTGCCCGGCCGTCCGTCGACTCGATAGATTGGCGGCTATGACGCTCGAGCTCCGGGGGATCACCAAGCGATTCGGCGCACTGGTGGCCAACGATCACATCGATCTCGTCGTGGAACCCGGCGAGATCCACTGTCTTCTCGGTGAGAACGGCGCCGGCAAGTCGACCCTCATGAACGTGCTGTACGGCCTGTACACCGCGGAGGAGGGCGAGATCCTCCTCGACGGCCAGGTGCAGGACTTCGCCGGCCCGGGCGACGCCATGGCCGCGGGCATCGGCATGGTGCATCAGCACTTCATGCTGATCCCGGTCTTCACGGTCGCCGAGAACGTGATGCTCGGTCACGAGGCGACAGGATTCGGCGGTGTCCTCGACCTGGATCGGGCGCGCGCGCACGTGCGCGAGGTCGCGGGGCGGTTCGGCTTCCAGATCGACCCCGACGCGCTCGTCGGCGACCTCCCGGTCGGCGCTCAGCAGCGCGTCGAGATCATCAAGGCGCTCTCGCGAGACGCGAAGATCCTCGTCTTCGACGAGCCGACTGCGGTGCTGACCCCGCAGGAGACCGACGAGCTCATGGGCATCATGCGCCAGTTGCGGGACGAAGGCACCGCCATCGTCTTCATCACGCACAAGCTGCGCGAGGTCCGCGAGGTGGCGGACCGCATCACCGTCATCCGGCTCGGCAAGGTCGTCGGCGAGGCGGAGGCGACCGCCAGCAACGCCGAGCTCGCCTCGCTCATGGTGGGCCGCGCCGTCGAGCTGACCGTGCAGAAGCAGGCTCCCCAGCCACGCGACGGCGGTCTCGTCGTACGCGACCTGCGCGTGATCGACGAGCGCGATCAGATCGTCGTGAACGACATCAGCTTCGAGGTGCGACCGGGCGAGGTGCTCGCGATCGCCGGCGTGCAGGGCAACGGGCAGACCGAGCTCACCGAGGCGATCATCGGCCTTCAGCGCCGGGTCTCTGGCTCGATCCAACTCGACGGCACCGAACTGGTCGGCATGACCGTCAAGCAGATCATCGACGAAGGCGTCGGCTTCGTCCCCGAGGACCGCAAGGTCGAGGGACTCGTCGGCGAGTTCAGCGTCGCCGACAACCTGATCCTCAATCGTTCCAGCGGAGCGCCGTTCTTCACGGGTGCGACGCTGCGCCGCGGCGTTCTGCGCGAATTCGCCGAAGAGAAGATCGCCGAGTTCGACATCCGCACGCAGGGTCCCGACCTCGCCGCCGGCCGCCTCTCGGGCGGCAACCAGCAGAAGGTGGTCCTCGCGCGCGAGCTGAGCCGCGACCTGAAGATCTTCGTCGCGTCGCAGCCGACGCGGGGCATCGACGTCGGCTCGATCGAGTTCGTGCACAAGCGGATCATCGAGACGCGCGACGCCGGCGTGCCCGTGATCGTGGTCTCCACCGAACTCGACGAGGTCTCGGCTCTCGCCGACCGCATCGCCGTGATGTACCGCGGCGGCATCGTCGGCATCGTGCCGGGGGACGCTCCCCGCGAGGTGCTCGGACTCATGATGGCGGGCGAGAAGCCCTCCGGCCACGCCGCGCAGGAGGTGCCCGCATGACCGACCAGAACCCCGAGAGCACGAACCTGGGTCCGGGCGGAAGCGACCCGGTGATGACGCGGACAGCGCAGGGCGAGACCCAGACGCTCACCCCCATCGACGAGGTGCCGCCGCCTCCGCGGCAGAACCAGCTCATCCGCGAGATGCTGCGAAGCAACATCGTCACGACGATCCTCGCGATCGTGCTGGCGATGCTCATCGGCGGCGTGCTCATCGCGGTGACCGACCCCGAGGTCCAGCGCGCCGCCGGCTACTTCTTCGCCAGACCCCAGGACACCCTCCTCGCCGCCTGGGATGCGGTGGCCGGTGCGTACTCCGCGCTCTTCCGCGGGGCGATCTTCAACTACACCGCCGACAGCTTCGTCCGGGCGATCAAGCCGATCACCGACACGCTGAACTTCGCGACTCCGCTGATCGCGGCGGGCCTCGGCGTCGGCCTGGCCTTCCGCGTGGGTCTGTTCAACATCGGCGCCCGAGGTCAGATGCTCATAGGCATCGCCGCGGCGGCGTTCGTCGCCATCAACGTCCAGGCGCCGATGGTCATCCACCTCCCGCTGACGATCGCGGCGGGCATCGCCGGCGGCATGGTGTGGGGTGGCCTGGTCGGGTTCTTGAAGGCCCGCACCGGTGCGCACGAGGTGATCCTGACGATCATGCTCAACTTCGTCGCGTTCTACTTCCTCTCGTGGCTGCTGGCCACACCGGGTCTGCTGCAGCGGCCGGGAGGCACGCAGCCGATCTCGCCTCCGACGCCGCCCAGCGCGCAGTTCCCGTCGATGTTCGGCGCACCGCTCACCGTCAACTGGGGCTTCATCGTCGCGATCGCCGCGACCGCCTTCGTGTGGTGGCTCATCGAACGGTCGAGCCTCGGCTTCCGCATGAGGGCCGTCGGCGAGAATCCGTTCGCGGCGCGCGCCGCCGGCATCAACGTTGAGCGCGTCATCATCTACGCGATGGCCTTCGCGGGCGGTCTCGCCGGTCTCGCCGGCGTGAACCAGATCGCCGGAACCATCACGAGCGGCTTCGGAAACCACATCGACGCCGGCATCGGCTTCGACGCCATCACGGTGGCGCTGCTCGGGCGGAGCCGCGCGTGGGGCGTCTTCGCCGCCGGCATCCTCTTCGGTGCTCTCAAGGCGGGGAGCTTCACGATGCAGGTGTCCGAAGACATCCCCGTCGACATCGTGGTCGTGGTGCAGGCGCTGATCGTCCTGTTCATCGCGGCGCCGCCGCTCATCCGGACGATCTTCTTCCTCCCCAAGGACGACAGCGAGCTGTCGGCGAAGAAGCGAGCTCGCCGCGCGGCGAAGGCGGAGGTGGCCTCGTGAGCATCGACAGCCTGAACGCTCCGACAGCCGCCGCTCCCGGCGACAGCCCGGTCTCGCGCGAGAAGGTGCGTCAGCGCCGCTGGAAGCTCCCGATCAGCCTCGCCGTCGCCACGGTGCTGGTCTGGATCATGGCGTTCCCCTTCGGCCGCCACGGCGTCAGCACGTACCGGCTGAGCGACCGCACGTCGTCGGTGAACCTCGGTGACATCGGCGTGCCCACGTGGGCCGCGGTGATCGTCTGCGCCCTTCTGCTCGCGCTGATGACGGCCTACGCGTTCTGGGCGGTGAGCACCTACCGACGGATCGGACTGTGGCTGCCGGTCGTCTACGCGCTGCTCGCCGTGTTCGCCTTTCTCACGTGGTCGGCCGCCGGCGGACTGGTGCCCGTCACCGGGCTCCTCTTCGGCGCCCTGTCGCTGTCGGTGCCGCTTGTGTTCGGCGCCCTGGGCGGCGTGCTGGGCGAGCGTGCGGGCGTGGTCAACGTCGCCATCGAAGCGCAGTTCCTCCTCGCCGCGTTCAGCTCGGCCGTGGTGGCCAGCGTCACCGGCTCGTACGTGGCAGGGCTCCTCGCCGCGATGCTCGCCGGAGCGCTCGTCGCCTCGGTCCTGGCGGCGTTCGCGATCAAGTACCTGGTCGACCAGGTCATCGTCGGCGTGGTGCTGAACGTCCTCATCACAGGCCTCACGAGCTTCCTGCACGGCGCGGTGCTCAACCCCAACGCCGAGGCGCTCAACTCTCCGCCGCGGTTCCCGAGATGGCCGATCCCGTTCCTGTCCGACATCCCCGTCATCGGCCCGGTGATCTTCAACCAGACGCTCATCGTCTACGTGATGTACATCACCGTGCCGCTGGTGGCATGGGGGCTCTACAAGACGCGCTGGGGTCTGCGCCTTCGCGCCGTCGGCGAGCACCCGCAGGCAGCCGACACCGTGGGCATCAAGGTGAACCCGACCAGGTTCTGGAACGTGCTGCTGGCCGGCGCCATCGCCGGCATCGGCGGTGCGTACTTCACCCTCGGCTCGGTCGGGTCGTTCGACAAGGAGATGACAGGCGGCCTCGGATTCATCGCGCTCGCCGCGGTGATCTTCGGAGGCTGGGACCCCGTCCGTGCGACGCTCGCTGCGCTGCTGTTCGGGTTCACGACGAACCTCGAGACACTCCTGACGAACCTCGGCTCGCCGATTCCGTCGGAGTTCATGGCCATGCTGCCGTACGTCGTGACCATTCTCGCCGTCGTCGGCTTCGCCGGTCAGGTCCGAGGCCCGGCCGCAGCCGGCAAGCCGTACATCAAGGGATGACGCGTGCCCGACTCACCTGTGACGACCGACGGATGCCGAGCCGAGGCATCCGGATCGCCATCTCCCGAACCCTGCAGTCCGAGCGCGCGCCAGCGGGCTCGGATCCTGACTGACGCGAATGGAGTGCGTTCGTGACCGATATCGACTGGGATGAGCTGCGGGCGGCCGCGACGGAGGCGATGCAGCGCGCGTACGCCCCATACTCCCGCTACAAGGTGGGCGCGGCGGCCCTCGTGACCGACGGCCGCATCGTCACGGGGTGCAACGTCGAGAACGCCTCGTACGGCGTGGGGCTGTGCGCCGAGTGCGGACTCGTCAGCGAGCTGCAGATGACGGGCGGCGGAGGCCTGGTGGCGTTCGTCTGCGTCAACGGCCACGGCGACACGATCATGCCGTGCGGCCGCTGCCGGCAGCTGCTGTACGAGTTCGCGATCCCCGGCATGCTGCTCGAGACGGTCTCGGGCATCCGCACGATCGAGGAGGTCCTGCCCGACGCGTTCGGCCCCCGCGACCTCGAGGAGGCGGCGCGATGACTGGCCCGACGGATGCCGCGCTGGAGCCGTTCGACGCGGTCGACGTCATCCGCGCGAAGCGCGACGGGGGAGCGGTCCCCGAGGATGCGCTCCGCTGGATGGTCGACGCGTACACGCGGGGGTACGTCGCCGACTCGCAGATGGCGGCGTTCGCGATGGCGGTGCTGCTGAACGGCATGACGCGCGACGAGATCCGTGTGATGACCGACGCGATGATCGCGTCCGGTGAGCGCATGAGCTTCGCAGGCCTCGGCAAGCCGACCGTCGACAAGCACTCCACAGGCGGTGTCGGCGACAAGATCACCCTCCCGCTCGCGCCGCTGGTCGCGTCGTTCGGCGTCGCGGTGCCGCAGCTGTCGGGCCGCGGGCTCGGGCACACCGGCGGCACGCTCGACAAGCTCGAGTCGATTCCGGGATGGCGCGCGGCGCTGTCGAACGACGAGATGTTCGCGCAGCTGCGCGACGTCGGCGCCGTCATCTGCGCCGCGGGGTCGGGGCTCGCCCCCGCCGACAAGAAGCTGTACGCGCTGCGCGACGTCACAGGCACAGTCGAGGCCATCCCGCTCATCGCGTCGAGCATCATGTCGAAGAAGATCGCCGAGGGCACCGACTCGCTCGTGCTCGACGTGAAGTTCGGGTCGGGTGCGTTCATGCGCGACGTCGACCTCGCGCGCGAGCTCGCCCGTACGATGGTCGCGCTCGGCACCGACTCGGGCGTCTCGACGACCGCGCTCCTGACCGACATGAACACGCCGCTGGGCCTTGCGATCGGCAACGCGAACGAAGTGCGCGAGTCCGTGGAGGTGCTCGCCGGCGGCGGGCCCGCCGACGTGGTCGAGCTGACGGTGGCGCTCGCGCGCGAGATGCTCGCGCTCGCCGGACAACCCGATGCCGACGTCGGGGCCGCCCTCCAGGACGGCCGCGCGATGGACGCGTGGCGAGCGATGATCCGCGCGCAGGACGGGGATCCGGATGCCGCGCTCCCGGCACCGCGCGAGACCCACACCGTGACGGCGACCGAGCCCGGCCATCTCACCCGGATGGAGGCCCTGCCGTTCGGCATCGCCGCCTGGCGGCTGGGCGCGGGGCGCGCGCGGGCACAGGACCCCGTGCTGCACGCCGCCGGCATCGACCTGCACGTCAAGCCCGGCGACGTCGTCTCGCCCGGTCAGCCCCTGTTCACCCTGCTCGGCGAGGATGCGTCGAGGTTCGATCGCGCCCTCGAGGCGCTCGAGGGTGCGTGGCAGATCGGACCGGATGCCCCGGCGACGAGCACGCTCGTCCTCGAACGCATCAGCGCCTAGGCTGAGGCATCCGTCCGCCTCCGTCCTCGGATCCACGACCGCAACTGCTCAGGAGAATCCATGCCCATCGACCAGCACGGTGACGCGATCCTCGACGGCGTGTCGATCCGCGGCCTCCCGAAGGTGTCGCTGCACGACCACCTCGACGGCGGCGTGCGCCCGGCGACCATCGTCGAGCTCGCCGAGACGATCGACCTCGAGGTGCCCGAGACCGACCCCGATGAGCTCGCGGACTGGTTCGCCGAGAAGAGCGACTCGGGCTCGCTCGTCGAGTACCTGAAGACCTTCGACCTGACGACCGGCGTCATGCAGACCCGCGAGGGGCTCACGCGCATCGCGCGCGAGTTCGTCGAGGATCTCGCCGCCGACGGCGTGATCTACGGCGAGGTGCGCTGGGCTCCGGAGCAGCACCTGGCGCGCGGGCTGTCGCTTGACGAGGCGGTCGCCGCCGTGCAGGAGGGCATCGAGGAGGGCGAGGATGTCGCCGAGCGTCGCGGGCACGACATCCGCGTCGGTCAGCTCATCACCGCGATGCGGCACACAGACCGCTCGCTCGAGATCGCGAGGCTCGCGGTCCAGTGGCGCGGCCGCGGCGCCGTCGGCTTCGACATCGCCGGACCCGAGGACGGCTTCCCGCCGTCGAACCACCGCGAGGCGTTCGACTACCTCGCGTCGGAGTTCTTCCCCGCCACGGTCCACGCCGGCGAGGCGGCCGGGCTCGACTCGATCCGCTCGGCCCTCATCGACGGGCGCGCGCTGCGCCTCGGCCACGGGGTGCGCATCGCAGAAGACCTCGAGGTCGTCTCGCGCGCCGGCGAAGAGGTGCTCGTGCAGTTCGGCGACCTCGCTCGATGGGTCCGCGATCGCGAGATCGCGCTCGAGCTGTCGCCGTCGTCGAATCTGCAGACCGGTGCCATCGAGCGGTGGGGGACGACGCTCGAGGACCACCCGTTCGACCTGCTGTACCAGCTCGGCTTCTCGGTGACCGTGAACGTCGACAACCGCACGATGAGCCGCACCTCGCTCACGCGCGAACTCGCCCTGCTCGCCGAGACGTTCGACTACGGCCTCGACGACCTCGAGGTATTCCAGCTCAACGCCGCCGCGGGCGCCTTCCTCGCGGTCGAGGAGCGCGAGGAGCTCATCGATCTCATCTCCGAGGGCTTCGGCAGCTAGCCCGCGCCCACCTCGAGACGACGGATGCCGCGGCTCGCGGCATCCGTCGTCTCCCTCCCCGGTGCCCCCTCCCGGACGCGTGCGGTCCGGGTTTCGCACGTTCCGCACGCCGATCCCGTGCGCTTCCTGGACCGCGAATCACCTGGAGTCCCCGCCCGGAGAGGTGCCGTTCTGGAATCGCAGGTTCGGGGTGCATGAGGGATGCGGAACCAGGACCGGAGCCGTGCCGGCTCCTCCCCACCGGGGTCCATGGCGGAGTTGTCCACGGGAATCCGTGGTCGCGGCACGGCGGGCGTGTGGAGCCGCTGAACTCGGAGGATGACGCCACGGCGGTCGGCCTTCGGGGATGAGCCGTTCCGCGTCGCGGACGGCCTCCGCGAAGGGCTCGGACGCGGGACGCTGAACGGCCCGCGCTTCGATCGGCCGTTCCACGGCGTGCGGGAGCGGCGGGGCGAAGCGGGTCTCGATCATGAGGATTCCGGGAAGCGCTCGCCCCGCGAGCGGCGACTGCGCGACTTCACGCGGCGGTGCCGCCAATTCGCAGCCCGCATGGGCGAACGCGACTTCTTCAGTCACGGCACCGCTCTGATCCTCCGCGGCGCTCCCACGCCCCACGACTGGGACGAGGCGATCCACGTCTCGGCGGTGCGGCCACGCAACCCGGCGCGGACCAGAGGCATCGTGTCTCACCGGCTGGCGCCTCGCGAGCCCGCCTTCGGGCGGGTCGGGGGGCTGCGCATCGAGGATCCGGTGCGAGCCTGGGTGCAGGCGTCGATCCACGTCCCCGACGTGGAACTGATCATCGCGGCCGACTTCCTGGTCGCCCGACGGCGACGCCTGGCGACGATCGAGCAGCTTCGGGCGGAGGCGGCCGCGATGCGGCGGCCCGGACTGCAGCCGTTGCTCGACCGCGTCCGCGACGGCTCCGAATCGCCGTGGGAGACGAGGCTGCGCCTGGCGCTCGTGGATGGGGGACTTCCAGAGCCGCACCTCGCGTACGAGCTGCGCGGAGCAGGCGGCCGCTTCGTCGCCCGCCTCGATCAGGCCTACCCCGCGTATCGGGTGGCGGTCGAGTACGACGGTCGCCAGCATGCGGAGGATCCCGCCCAGTTCGCCCGCGACGCCGACAGATGGCGCGGGATCGACGACCTCGAGTGGCGGCTCGTACGGATCCTCAACCATCACCTGAGCCCGGACCCGGCTCCAGCCGTCGAACTGGTGCGTCGCGCCCTGGTGCGTGCTGGATGGTGCGGCTGAGTCGACCTCGGCCGACGGTGCCGGGGTGCGGTCCACCTTCCGCACCTTCGGCGTGCCCGACACCTGCGAATCCCGGACCCGACGGCCGCAGCATCCGTCGTCCGGACCGGGCCGGGCAGGGATGCGGTCCACCTTTCGCACGTTCGGGGGTTTCTGGATGGTGCGATATCTGGACCCGGAGCCGGGGACAACCGGCGAGACCCCTACCGGGGTAGGGGGTGCGAGGTCGGCTCCGGAGGGGGACGCGCGCGACGAAGGCCGGTTCGTACGGTGGGGGGACCACCGAAACGAAGGAGCCGCCGTGACGCTTCTGAACCGTCCCCGCACCGACACCGTCCGCTCCGCGGGCGCGCCGCGGGACGCGGCAATGGACCTCGTGCGCTCCGCGTGCCTGGTCGTCGTGGTCGCCCTGCACGCCTTCATGGCCGGGATCACGGTCACCGGCGGCGAGATCGGCGTCACCAACGTCGTGATCGGCCAGGACTGGTTCGCGCCGATGTCGTGGATCGTGCAGATGATGCCGCTGTTCTTCATCGTCGGTGGCTTCGCAGGCGTCACGCAGTGGCGTCGCATGCGTTCGCGCGGGGACTCCGCGGTGACGTTCGTGACGGGACGCCTGCGGCGGCTGGCCGTGCCCGCGATCGCGGCGTTCGGCGTCATCGGCGCCGGCCTCTCGTTGGCGCTCGCCGCCGGCGTCTCGCCCGAGCTCGTCGGCGAGCTCGGCTTCCGCATGGCGCAGCCGATGTGGTTCCTCGGCGTGTACGTCGGCGCGACGGCGCTGGTGCCGCTGCTGACGTGGGCCCACGAGCGCGCGCCGGGGACGACTCTGGGCACGATGGTGCTCGGCGTGGTCGCCGTCGACGCGCTCAGGCTGAGCACCGGCATCGAGGCCCTCGGCTACCTCAACCTCGCGTTCGTCTGGCTCGCGGTGCAGCAGCTCGGATTCTGGTGGGCCGACGGGCGCGTCGCCACTCTGTCGCGTGGTCGCCTCATCGCCGGACTCGTGGCATCGCTCGTGACGCTGGCCGCCCTCTTCGCCTCGGGCGCGTACTCGCCCGACATGTATGTGAACCTCAACCCGCCCACCGTGTGCCTCGTGGTGCTGGGCGTCGCGCAGCTGTTCGCCTTCGCGCTCGCCGCGCCCCGCCTGCGGCGCGTGGCCGCCCGCCCTCGGGTGTCGGCTGCAGTCGACGCGGTCGGCTCGCGTTCCATGACGATCTACCTCTGGCACATGCCGGCGCTGGTGCTGTTCGCCGCCGTCCTCGTCGGGGTGGGGGTGCCCTTCGCCGACCCGCTGAGCCTCGCCTGGTGGGTGACACGGCCGGCATGGCTGGTCGGCGTCGGCGTCGCGACGGCGCTCCTGGTGATGCTCACCGACCGCTTCGAACGGCGACGGATGCCGGCGCCCGGTGCGGCGGGGGCGCGCGCAGCGCGCG
>NZ_RRYE01000229.1 GCF_004010105.1 Microbacterium sp. CPCC 204701 | reverse complement strand
CGGCCGAGGCGGCGCGTCGCTCGGTGATCCGTCGCGCGCAGCGCGAGATCGCGGCAGGCGTCGCCGCTCAGCTTCCGGCCGTGATCGACTCGGTCGATCGTTCGCTCGCGCAGGCCCGCACCGAGCTCGCCGCCGCAGAGTCCGAGCGCACCGCCCTCACGGCCGAGCTCGCCGACCTGCGGGTGCAGGAGGCCGCCGTGCGCGAGCGGCTCGCCGGGCTCACCGACAGCGTCCACACGCTCGAGCTGCAGATCCATGAGAAGCGGCTGCACGCGACCGGTCTGCTGGAGCGGGTGCAGTCCGAGCTGGGGCTTGATGAGAACATTCTCGTATCGGAATATGGTCCGGATCAACCGGTTCCCGTCGAGACGGCTGTCGAGGAAGCCGTCGCGGCCGGCGACGCCGAGGAATCGACGACCGTCCCGTACGATCGCTCGCAGCAGCGACGCCGCCTGCAGGAGGCCGAGCGCAAGCTGACGCAGCTCGGTCGCGTGAATCCGCTCGCGCTCGAGGAGTTCGAGGCCCTCGAGCAGCGGCACAAGTTCATGACGGAACAGCTGGCCGACCTCACGCAGACCCGCAAAGACCTTCTCACGATCATCGAGGAGCTCGACGGGCGCATGCAGGAGATCTTCCTCGCGGCGTTCGACGACACCAAGGCGGCGTTCGGCGAGGTCTTCCCGATCCTCTTCCCTGGCGGCACCGGGTCGATCTCGCTGACCGACCCGGAATCCCCGCTGACCACGGGGATCGAGGTCAGCGTGCGGCCGGTGGGGAAGAAGATCGAGCGGCTCTCGCTGCTGTCGGGCGGCGAGCGGTCGCTGGCCGCGGTGGCGCTGCTCACCGCGATCTTCAAGGCGCGGCCGAGCCCGTTCTACATCCTCGACGAGGTCGAGGCCGCGCTCGACGACGCGAACCTGGGCCGGCTCCTCGGGGTGTTCGAGCAGCTGCGGGAATCGAGCCAGCTGATCGTCATCACGCACCAGAAGCGCACGATGGAGATCGCCGACGCGCTCTACGGGGTCTCGATGCGCCAGGACGGCGTCTCGGCGGTCGTCGGCCAGCGCATCGTCGAGCGCGCGGCCAGCTGACCGGACCCTAGGCTGGATGCCATGGCAGAGAGCTCCTGGTCGCTCGGCCGCGCGCTGCGCGGCATGTTCGTCAAGCCCACGATCGACGAGAACACGTGGGACGACCTCGAGACGGCGCTGCTGACCGCCGACTTCGGCCCCGACATCACCGAGCGCGTCGTCGAGGAGCTGCGCGAGAAGGTCGAGCGGTTCCGCACCACCGACCCGCGTGACCTGCAGCGCATGCTGAAGGAGACCCTCGAGGAGCATTTCGCGAAATTCGACACGACGCTGCGGCTCACCGAGCGCCCGGCGGTCGTGCTCGTGGTGGGCGTCAACGGCGTGGGGAAGACCACGACCATCGGCAAGTTCGCGAAGTTCCTGCAGCGCTACGGCCGCTCGGTCGTCGTCGGCGCAGCCGACACCTTCCGCGCCGCGGCCGTCGACCAGCTCGCGACCTGGGCGGAGAGGGGCGGGGCCGCGATCGTACGGCCCCAGCAGGAGGGCCAGGATCCGGCATCCGTCGCCTTCCAGACCATCGAGTACGCACAGCGCACCGGCACCGAGATCGTGCTCGTCGACACCGCCGGCCGACTTCACACCAAGGGCGGGCTCATGGACGAGCTCAGCAAGATCCGCCGCGTCATCGAGAAGCAGGCGCCGATCAGCGAGGTGCTGCTGGTGCTCGACGCCACGACCGGCCAGAACGGGGTCATGCAGGCGCAGGCGTTCCTCGAGCACGCCGGGGTCACGGGGCTGGTGATCACCAAGCTCGACGGCTCGGCGAAGGCCGGATTCGTGCTCGCCGTGCAGGAGCGCACCGGCATCCCGGTGAAGCTTCTGGGTCAGGGCGAGGGCATCGGCGACCTCACCGGATTCACGCCGCACGTGTTCGCGGCATCCCTCGTCGACTGACGTCGGTCGCGGACAGCCGCAGCCGCCGAGCGGCGTCGCCGGTCGCCGTGCGACCTGCGCGAGCGCGCGTTCGGCGCCACGCCCGGTTCGGGCTATCGCGGACGCGCCGGTTGCTGTTTCATGGGGACATGGCGATCGAGCACGACTACTTCGGCCTCCTCGAGTCGGGGCCTGACGGATCGATCTTCTGGTCGGAGAACGTCGAACTGGGTGACCAGTCGGTCACGGTGGACCTCACCGCGCCCGACCAGGACGACGTGTCGGAAGCGGCACTCGACGTCGCGGCCGCGCTGATCTCATCGATCGAAGACATCGACCGCAGCGCGCGCAACGCCATGGTGGACGAGCTCAGCGACCGCACCAGCGAGGTGACCGAGTACGTCCTGCAGCAGCAGGAGGCTCTCGGCCACGCGATCGAGCAGATGCTCGTCGACATCTCGGGCGACGTGCACATCGACGTCATCCGCTCGCTGCAGCTGATGAGCATGACGATCCTCGCCGACGAGCACGGCGGCGCCGACCCGTTCGCGGTGCTCGAGTACGCGCTCGATCCCGACGCGACCGACGACGTGCTGCTCGTCAACCTCGACTCCGATGGCGCGGTGCTCTCGGTTACCAGCGCCGACTGACCGCTGCCCGGGGCGCTACACGGCCTGCGCGAAACCGCGCTCTACGTGCACGTCCTCGGCGAAGTGCGCCAGGTGCGGCGGGATCTCGCGCCCCTTCGACACCATCGACTGCGCCCACAGGCGCCCCGCGCGATACGACGAGCGCACGAGCGGACCGGCCAGCACGCCGAGGAATCCGATGCGCTCGGCTTCGTCCTTGAAGTCGACGAACTCCTGCGGCTTGACCCAGCGGGCCACCGGGAGGTGGCGGGGCGAGGGCCGCAGATACTGCGTGATCGTGATGATGTCGGTGCCCGCCTCGTGCAGGTCGCGCAGCGCCTGGACGACCTCCTCCGGCTCTTCGCCCATTCCGAGGATCAGATTCGACTTCGTGATGAGCCCCGCTGCGCGCGCCTGCGTGAGCACATCGAGCGAGCGCTCGTAGCGGAAGGCCGGGCGGATGCGCTTGAAGATGCGCGGCACCGTCTCGACGTTGTGCGCGAACACCTCGGGGCGGCTGTCGAAGACCTCGCCCAAGAGCGCCGGGTCGCCGTTGAAGTCCGTCGCGAGGATCTCGACGCCGGTGCCCGGGTTCTGCGCATGGATCTGCCGCACCGTCTCGGCGTGCAGCCACGCGCCGCCGTCGGGGAGGTCGTCGCGGGCGACGCCGGTCACGGTCGCGTAGCGCAGCTGCATGCGCGTCACGCTCTCGGCCACGCGTCGCGGCTCGTCGATGTCGTAGTCGGCGGGCTTGCCGGTGTCGATCTGGCAGAAGTCGCACCGGCGCGTGCACTGCGAGCCGCCGATCAGGAACGTGGCCTCGCGGTCCTCCCAGCACTCGTAGATGTTGGGGCACCCGGCCTCCTGGCAGACCGTGTGGAGCCCCTCGGTCTTCACCAGGGAATGCAGGGCCTGGTACTCCGGGCCCATCTTCGCCTTGGTCTTGATCCACTCCGGCTTGCGCTCGATGGGCGTCTGGGCGTTGCGAACCTCCAGGCGCAGCAGTCTGCGACCGTCAGGTCCGGTGGCGGGCGCGGCGGCTCCGCCGGCGCCGCACGCGCTCACGCCGCCACCCCCGCGTACTCGTGGGCGAAGACGCGCGACACCGAGCCGAGGATGTCACGCGGGGCGATGTGCGCCCCGGCGACCTCGCTGATCGTCGTGACCCCGGCGTCGGTGATCCCGCACGGGATGATGCCGCGGAAGCCGGCGAGCGTGTTGTCGCAGTTGACGGCGAAGCCGTGCATGGTGACGCCCTTCTCGACGCGCACACCGATGGCCGCGACCTTGTCTTCGGACAGCGGGCGGCGCACCCACACGCCGCTGCGGCCCTCGACCTGGTACCCGTCCACGTCGTGCTCGCGGAGTGCCGCGATGAGCAGCCGCTCGATGCGGCGCACGTGTGCGACGACGTCCACCGGCTCGGGGAGCCGCACGATCGGGTACCCCACGAGCTGGCCGGGGCCGTGCCACGTGATCTTGCCGCCGCGGTCTACGTCGACCACCGGCGTGCCGTCGGTGGGTCGTTCGTGGGGCTCGGTGCGCCTGCCGGCGGTGTAGACCGCCTCATGCTCGAGAAGGAGAAGCGTGTCGGGCCGATCGCCGGCGACCACCTCCGCATGCACGCGGCGCTGCAGCTCCCAGCCGTCGAGGTAGGGGACGGCGTCGGGGGAGAGGCCGACGGTCTGAATCTCGAGCATCCTGCTCCTTCGCTTGCGGCAATTGCTGGATTGCGTCCAACAATACGCCTTCAGAGGACCGACGGATGCCGCGGGCCCGCGCCGCCCGGTAGCGTGTCGTCGTGAGCAGCAGCGGGCGTGTGGGCAGACCGAAGGCGTCGTCGCGTGAGACCCTCGCCGAGGCGGCGTGCGAGCTCTTCCTCGAGAAGGGGTTCGAGGCGACGTCGATCGCCGACATCACCACGCGGGCCGGCGTAAGCCGCTCGAGCTTCTTCAACTACTTCTCATCGAAGTCCGACATCCTGTGGGCAGGACTCGACGAGCGCATCGCCACGTTCGAGGAGCGCCTCGCCGCGGGGGAGGTCCCGGATGCCTCTGCTGCGGTCCGCGCGCAGGCGCTGGCCGTCGCCGACGCCTTCACCCCCGACAGCCTCGCGCTCGGCATCGTCAACGCGCAGGCGATGGGTCTCGAAGACGCGATCGAGCGCGAGGCTGCACTGCGGCGCTCGCGCATCGCGCGGGCCGTAGCCGCCCGGCTCGTGCGTGGAGGCTCCGATCGGCTCCGGGCCGAGGTGGCCGGTGCGGCGTGGGGCGGCGCGGTGCTCGCGGCGATCGAGGCATGGGCG
>NZ_RRYE01000228.1 GCF_004010105.1 Microbacterium sp. CPCC 204701 | reverse complement strand
CTCGCGTGGCGGGCCCCGGCCGCGCCGGTGCGCACGGGACTCGGGGTGTGGGCGGTGACGGTGGCGGGCGGGATGCTGCTGCGCGCCGCGTCCGGTCAGGGCACCGCCGTCGCCTTCATCGTGGTGGCCACCGTCACCCTGCTGGTGCTCCTGATCGGCTGGCGGGTCGTCGCGGCGATCGTCCGGCGCCGGCGCCGGACGCGCTGACCGGCCGGCCCGTCGCTGCCGGATCAGTGCACGGTCTTGCGCAGGCCCGTCTCGATCACGATGCGGTTGCCGTCGATGACACCCGGGCCGTCGCCCGGCGTGGGCGCGGGCGCAGGGGTGAGCTGCTCGGCCTCCCACACGGCGCGCGCCTCCTCTGCCGTCGGCTGGTAGAGGATGTCGATGCCGAGCAGCCCGCCCGACGAGTGTGCGACGCTCTCGCCGCGACGGCGTCGCCGGCGCGTGTCCCACGCCATCCACAGGAACGAGATCGGCAGCGCGACGAGCATCGCGAGGAACCCCCACGCCAGCACCGCGCCGATCACTTCGCCGATCTCCACGATCACAGCGTAGGTCGGCTGCGGTCCCGGCTCCTCCTCGAGGCGGAGATCGTCAGTGATCGGTGCGCGACGAACGCCGCTCGAGCGCACGCACCACCGCCGCCATGTCGTCGCGCGACGCTCCGAGCTGCATGGTCTCGGCGAACAGCCCGCTCGCCTGGGCGAGCATCGGCGTGGCGATCCCCGATACGGCGGCCTCATCGAGCACGAGTCGCGTGTTCGTGTACGCGTCGGACACGGCCGCCTGCGGCGCGAAGTCGCGAGAGGTGAGCTTCGGCAGCTTCACACGCGTGAGATCGGATGCCGTCTGCCCCAAGCCGATCGCCTCGGAGAACGTCCCCAGATCGAGCCTGCCGGCCGCGGCGAAATGGGTCGCCTCGGCCAAGGCGGCCATCGTCGTCGTCAGGTAGAGATTGACCGCGAGTTTCATGCGCAGCCCTGCACCCGGCCCACCGCAGTCGAGCAACGCACGGCATGCCGGTGCGAGCAGCGGCATCACGTCGGCGACCGCATCGGCGTCGCCGCCGAGCATAGCCACGAGCTGACCGTTCTCGGCGGGAATCCGCGATCCAGCCACCGGTGCCTCGACGAGGCGGCCGCCCGCGGCGGCGATGTCAGAGCCCAGCCGTTCCGCGTACGCGGGCGAGGTCGTGCCCAGAGAGACCAGCGTCCGTCCCTCGACGAGCCGGGCGAACCGGTCGCCACCGCGAGAGAGGACCTCGTCGGTCGCCCGTTCGTCGACGAGCATGACAAGCACGGATTCGCACCTGCGGAACACCTCGTCGACATCGGCCGCGGCCTCCGCCCCCGCATCGACGAGCGGCCCCACGCGTTCGTGCGTACGGTTCCACACGAGGAGCGGCGTGCCGGCGCGGGCGAGGTTGAGGGCGATGGGCGTGCCCATCAGCCCCAGGCCGACGAAGCCGACCGGCTGCGGGGGAGAACTCATGCCTCGAGTCTTGCCGATGGGAGCGGCAGGATGCAGCCATCCGTCGTCGCAGAAGCGTCACACCGCGCCGATGCGGGATCGCGATGCCGACGTCTCAGCGCTCGACGTCGCCCCGCCACGCGCCGGTCTCGTGGCCGGTGCGCTCGATGAACTCCTTGAAGTTCTGCAGGTCCTTCTTCACCGCGTGACTCCCGGCCCCGACCAGAGACCCGAGCTTCTCGAGGACGTCGGTCGGCTCCCAGTCGATCTGCACGGTGACCCGTGAGGTGGTGTCGGTGAGCTTGTGGAAGGTCACGACGCCGGCATGGGCGGTGTCGCCGCCGTCGCTGCGCCACGCCACCCGCTCATCGGGATGCTGCTCGGTGATCTCGGCGTCGAACTCGCGTGTGAACATGCCGACGCGCACCTTCCAGTGCGTGTGCGTATCGTCGATCTGCGTGATCGACTCGACCTCGTCGAGGAAATTGGGGAAGCTCTCGAACTGGGTCCACTGGTTGTACGCCGTCGTCACCGGGACGTCGACGTCGATGCTCTCGATGATCTGCGTCATGTGACCAATGTCACCGCACGGAATCGACAGCGCCCACCCCCTTGACCGGGGTGGCTGCACACGCTATCGCGTGTCGGGAGCGGCGTCGATGGCGGCTTCGAGCTGTGCCAGCCGGCTTGCGGGATCGCCGATGATCTCGACGACCGTCGCGTCGCCGACAAGGTCCGCCTCGTCGGCGAGATCGAGCAGTGCGGCGTTCATCGCCTCCCGAAGCTCGGGATCCTCGTCGTCCGGAACGTCGATCCCGGAGGTCGTCGTCAGCGGGAGCAGCACGAGAAGGTCCACGTTCGCCATGGCGGAGGCGGCGATCGTGCTCGCGTGCGACCTCAGGCCGGGTGCTCGGCCGGGGCGTCGGAGATCATCGAGCGCGTCCAGATAGGCCACGAAATCGAGTGGGCCGCGCTCGGCGATGACCTGCTCGCCCGGCGAGAGTCGGCGGAGGCGGTCAGCGGCGACGTGAAGCTGGGCCAAGAACAGGCCCGCCTCCGGCTCCTCGCCGACCGCATCGATGAGCTCGAACGGATCAGGGAGCACCTCGAACGTTCGCCGCGCGGCGGCGAAGTCACCGATCAACGTGCTCTTCCCGCTTCCGTGCGTTCCCGACACCACGATCCGCATGAGGGGAGACTATCCGGCGGCGAGAGCACGCCAGCACTCCGGCCTCTCGTCCGGCTCTGGACGGGACCCTTGTCGAACGATATATCGCTAGGTATCGTCGGGGTATCGGCAACGATCGTCAGGAGGCGTCATGAGCGGGTCATTCATGGGTGAGAACTTCGGTCCGAAGCATCGCGGGCAGGGGTCTGGATTTCCCGGCGGGCTGTGGGATGCGATGGATCAGCTGCGCGACGTGTTCGAGCGGGGCTTCTCGCCGCGCGTCGGGCGCGGAGACGTGCGCGCCGCGGTGCTCGCGATCCTCGCCGAGAAGCCCATGCACGGCTACCAGATCATCCAGGAGATCGAGGAGCGCAGCGACGGCGCGTGGAAGCCGAGCCCCGGCTCGGTGTACCCCACGCTGCAGATGCTCGCCGACGAGGGGCTGATCACAGCGGAGGAGTCCGGCGGCAAGAAGACCTACTCGCTCACCGAAGCCGGCCGCGCCGAGGCCGAAGCGAGCACCGAGCGGTCGACGCCCTGGGAGGCATTCGGCACCCGTGACAGCGGACGCGGCACGGCGCTTCCCAAGGCCGGCATGAAGCTCGCCCAGGCGGCCGCTCAGGTCGGCCGCACCGGCACGCCCGAGCAGGTCGCGCAGGCGATCGAGGTGCTCGACGAGGCACGGCGCAGGCTCTACTCCATCCTCGCCCAGGACTGATCGTCCGGATGCCCTCGCACGTCGGCCCTGCGCGCGCCGTCACGGGGGATCCGATGGCCGACGCCGCGGATTCGCGCGCACGGTACCGCCGGATCCTGCGCTTCGCCGCCCGCTACATGGTGCAGGCCTGGTGGTATGAGCTCTTCCTTCCGCGCGTGGGTCTCAGCCGCCTCGCCGCCCGGGGCAGATCGAGACGGCTGCGCACCATCGCTCGCAACTTCCACGGGCTCGCGGTGCGCCTGGGCGGCCTCATGATCAAGGTCGGCCAGTTCATGTCGTCGCGCCTGGACGTGCTGCCGCCCGAGATCACGAAAGAGCTCGAGGGCCTGCAGGACGAAGTGCCCCCGGTCGAGTTCGCGGCGATCCGCGCGCTCGCGGAGGCGGAGCTGGGCATCGCGCTCGAGCGCGCGTATGAGTGGGTCGACGAGGTGCCGGTGGCCGCGGCATCCCTCGGCCAAGCACACCGCGCACGGCTCACGGCCGCCGACGCGGCGGACGCCGGGTTCGCGGACGTCGTCGTCAAGGTGCAGCGCCCGGGCATCGACGCGATCGTCGACACCGACCTCGCCGCGCTGCGGCGCGTCGCCGGCTGGCTGAGCCGCGTCAAGGTCGTGAGCGACCACGTCGACCTGCCCGAGCTCATCGGGGAGTTCGCGCACACCAGCAGGGAGGAGATCGACTACCTCCACGAGGCCCAGAACGCTGAGCGGTTCGCGGCCGAGTTCGAAGGCGATGCGCGCGTCGCGGTGCCCGAGATCGCATGGGAGCGCACGACGCGGCGCGTGCTCACCCTCGCCGACGTGACCGCGATCAAGATCAACGACATCGACGGGCTGCGCGCGGCCGGCATCGACCCGGCTGCCGTCGCGACGGATTTCGCGAACGTGATGTTCGACCAGCTCTTCGTCGACGGGTTCTTCCACGCCGATCCGCATCCGGGCAACATCTTCGTCACGCCCATCGAGCCCGGCCGCGACGGCGGCCGGGCGTGGCGGCTGACGTTCATCGACTTCGGGATGATGGGCGAAGTTCCCGACGGCCTGCGCCATGGGCTGCAGCGGCTCATCATCGCGGTCGCCTCGCGCAACAGCAGGCAGATGATCGACAGCATCCGCGACGTCGGGATGCTGCTGCCCTCGGCCGACACGGCCGAGCTCGAGCGGGCCATGACGGCACTGTTCGCGAGGTTCGGCGGCATGGGCTTCGCCGAGCTGCAGCAGGTCGACCCTCGGGAGTTCCGGGACTTCGCGGTCGAGTTCGGCGACGTCGTGCGATCGCTCCCGTTCCAGCTGCCCGAGAACTTCCTGCTCATCGTGCGGGCGATCTCGCTGACATCCGGCATGTGCAGTTCGCTCGACCCGCAGTTCAACATCTGGAACGCTGTCGAGCCGTACGCCGAGCAGCTGCTGCGCGACGAGCGCGGCAACCTGACGCAGGCGGTCGCACGCGAGGCGGTGTCGACGGCCGGGGTGCTGGCGCGGCTCCCGCGCCGGCTCGACGACCTCGCTGCGCGCATCGAGGAGGGGCGCGTGGCGGTCGAGGCGCCGCG
>NZ_RRYE01000227.1 GCF_004010105.1 Microbacterium sp. CPCC 204701 | reverse complement strand
CGGCGCGGCGACCAAGATGCTGACGTTGCCGGGGTTCCTCCACGACGTGTGCTCGGCGGTTCATCCGCTGGCGTTCGAGTCGCGCTTCTTCCGCGAGTTCGGCCTGCGCGACCGGGTCGAGTTCGCGGTGCCGGAGGTGTCGTTCGCGCAGCCGCTCGACGGCGGGCGCGCCGGCATCGCGTATCGCGACCTCGAGCGCACGCGCGACGGCCTCGGGGTCGACGGGCGCGCGTACGAGCGGCTGATGCGCCCGCTCGTCGAGCGCGCCACCGCCATCGCCGAGTTCACCGGGTCGTCGCTGCTGCGGGTGCCGCGCGACCCGATCGCGGCGGCGGTGTTCGGACTGCGGTCGCTCGAGCAGGGGACTCCGGTGTGGAACGCGAGGTTCCGGGAGGACGCCGCTCCCGCGATGCTGACGGGGGTCGCGGCGCACACGATCCTGTCGCAGCCGAGCGTCGCGGCGGCGGGCGCCGGCCTCTCACTCGGCACGTATGCGCACGCCCGAGGCTGGCCCATCCCGATCGGGGGCAGCCAGGCGATCGTCGACGCGATGGTCGACGACCTGCGCGCGCACGGCGGCGAGGTCGTGCTCGGGCGTGAGATCGCCTCGATCGACGAGCTGCCGTCGGCTCGCGCCACGCTCCTCGACGTCACGCCGCGCGCGCTCGTCCGCCTCGCGGGCGAACGGATGCCGCGGCCCTACCGCCGGGCACTGGAAGGCTTCCGCTACGGCGGCGGTGTCGCGAAGGTCGACTTCGCGCTCAGCGAGCCGGTGCCGTGGACCCACCCGGAGGTACGGCGGGCGGGAACGGTCCACGTCGGCGGGACGCGTGCCGAGATGGCCGCTGCCGAGAACGACGTCAATCGCGGCCGGCTGCCCGACCACCCGTACGTGCTCGTCGGGCAGCAGTCGCTCTTCGATTCGGGACGGGCGCCCGAGGGCCACCACACGCTGTGGACGTACACGCACGTCCCGTCCGGGAGCCTCGCCGACCGCGAGGAGGCGGTCATCGCGCAGATCGAGCGGTTCGCCCCGGGCTTCCGAGACACGATCCTCGCCACGAACTCGCGCACCGCGGTCGAGGTGGAGCGGCACAACCCCAACTACCCCGGCGGCGACATCGCGGCCGGGGCACCGATCCTCCGCCAGCTCGTGCGCCGGCCTGTGCTGAGCCCCGATCCCTGGCGCACGCCCATGCCCGGGGTCTACCTGGCGTCGGCGTCGGCATCGCCAGGCCCGGGTGTGCACGGGCTCGCCGGCTGGTTCGCCGCACTGAGCGCCCTGCGCAACGAGTTCGGCACCTCGGCGCTGCCCGACCTCTCGCCGCGCGGCTGAGTCGTCGTCGTTTCGGCGCTCCCGGCCGCTACAGTGCATTCGCGGCAACCCGCCGCCGACTCGCGGCCCGGCCTGGGAGATCACATGGAAGCAGCCGTCACCGACCTCACCATCCTCCTCCTCTCGAACTTCACCGTCACCCTCCTCGTACTCGGCCTGCTCACCGCCGGGATCGGGATGCTGCGGGCACGGCGCCACGGCCTGCTCACGGCATCCGTCGTCTGGGGCCGGCTGCTCGACCACTTCCTCCTGCTGTCGGTGGGCGTCAGCTACCTCTACAACTTCGTGATGCACAGCGTGTTCGGCGACTTCACCGCCGAGATCATCGGGTGGAACCAGAGCCCGTTCCAGCTCGAGGTGGCCTTCGCGAGTCTCGGGTTCGCAGCCGTCGGCTTTCTCGCGTTCCCGCGCCGGCAGGGATGGATGGTCAAGCTCGCGGCGCTCCTCGGCCCCGCGATCTTCCTGTGGGGCGCCGCCGGCGGTCACATCTACCAGCTCCTCACCGCCGGCAACCAGGCGCAGGGCAACGCGGGCAGCGTCCTCTACACCGACATCCTGCTGCCGGTCGCGGGCTTCGTCTTCCTGTGGGGTTTCGCCGCGACGACGCGTCGTGACGGCGAAGTCCGCGAGGTCATGGTCGCCGCCGAGACCGTGGATGCGTCGTCGCACCCCGCCGATCGGCTCTGACCGCCGCACGGCGTCACCCGGGGCACGTCTGTCAAGGGGGTGAGGTGGCGCGCAGCCGCGCCGTACGGTCGAGCGCATGAATGCCGATGACAAGATGCGCTTCGCCGCGGGCGAGACCGATGAGACGCCGCCCGCACCCACCGGGCTCTCCGAGCGGGAGTCCCTGCGCAAGGACACGAGCTACAGCCCGGCGAGCGAGACCGAGACGCAGGAGAAGCAGCGGAACGCCGTGCCCGACACGGTGGACGCCGACATCGACCCCGACGACGTGCGTGCCGTCCCGGGCACGGGCGGTCCTGACGACACCGGCGACGTCGACGTCGACCCCGGCGAACTGCACGTCCCGGGTCGTGAAGACGGATGAGGTCGCGATGAGGACGAACGGGACTCGAGCGAGGAGGGTCGCCGCCCGGCGGCCCGGGTCGGTCGTGGTGATCGCCGGGGCTTCGAGCGGGATCGGACGGGCGACGGCGCGGCGGTACGCCTCCGAGGGAGCGCGACTCGTGCTCGCCTCACGCAGCAGCACTGCGCTCGAAGAGGTCGTCGCCGAGTGCCGCGCGGCGGGCGCCGAGGCGATCGCGGTGCCGACCGACGTCCGGGACGAGGCGGCTGTCCGCGCGCTCGCAGAGCGGGCGGTACGCGAATTCGGCCGCATCGACGTCTGGGTCACCGCTGCCGGCGTCTTCGCGTACGGGGGCTTCGAAGACCTGCCGCCCGACATCTTCCGGCAGGTGGTCGAGACCAACCTCATGGGACAGGTGCACGCGGCGCGCGCCGCGCTGCCCCAATTCCGGCGGCAGCGCAGCGGCACTCTCGTGATGGTCGGTTCTCTCTACTCGCGCGTCGGCTCTCCGCTGGTCTCGCCGTACGTCACGAGCAAGTTCGGCCTGCTGGGCTTCGCGATCGTGCTGCGCCAGGAGCTGCGCCGCGAGCGCGGCATCCGGATCCGCATCGTGCTGCCGTCGACCATCGACACGCCGATCTACCAGAACGCGGCCAACGTCACCGGCCGGCGGGTTCACCCGCTGCCGCCGGTCAGCTCTCCCGAGCGTGTCGCCCGAGCGATCGCGGCGGCGCCGCACCGCCGTCGTTTCGCGACCCATGTCGGGCAGAGCCAGCGCGCCGCGATCCTCGTGCAGCGGTTCGCGCCGGGAATCCACGACTGGCTGACCGGAACGCTCAAGCGCACGGTCGAACTGCGCGGGTCGGGCGAGCCGGCAACCGACGGCACCGTGTTCGCGCCACCCGCACACGCCGGCGGAACGACGGGGCGATGGCGCTCCTGGCCGGTGCGAGCGGGAGGCGCTATCGCCGGCGCGGTCCTCGCGGTCCTCGCGGTGCTCGGTGCACGGGCGGCTCAGCGGAAGCCCTCGGCCTGAGTCCTCTCATCGGCGACGCGCACGCCGTAGTGATACGCGAGCTTGCCGCCGAGCCACCCGGAGGCGCCGAGCAGCGCGAGCGCGACGATGCTCAGGATGAACCCGACGACGCTGACGTCCTCGTCGCCCTGCGCCCACCGCACCAGCAGGCTGATGAAGAACAGCACCACGACGGCGAAGTTCAGCGTCATGTGGATGAGCGCCGTCTTGCGCGCCGCCGTCCCCCGTTCGAGCGTGGAGAGGTCGAGCAAGCCGACGGCCGCGGCCAGGACGGCGCCGATGAGGCCGATCAGGATCAGGATGTTCGACGCCATGATGTACGGCTCGGGGTCGTCGGCGGTCATCGCGATGATGTCGAAGATGAAACTGGCGACCCACGTGCCGATCGGGATCGTCACGAGGATCGGGTGGAACGGGTGTCCGTAGGGCCCCGCGACGATCGAGCGGGGGCGCTTGGCCCGTTCCTGCGGCGTGGTCGTGCGGTCCATGTCGGGCTCCTTCTCGTCGTTCTGTCCGCTGCCGGATGCGTCCAGTGAACAGCGTTCGGCTGCTCGACGCGCGGGGGTTGCGCGCGCCCGGGGCTTGTGGCACGGGTACGCCGTCTCCTGCGTCGGTGCCGGCCGCTACTGTGCAGACATGACCATGGACCGGCGTCTGCTCGACTGGCTGCTCGACTCCGACCCCGCGCTGAGATGGCAGGTCGAGCGCGACCTCGCGGCCGCGCCGCGCGAGACATGGCAGGCGACTCGCGCCCTCGTCGCGACCGAGGGGTTCGGGGCCGCCCTGCTGTCGAAGCAGGACGATGACGGCCAATGGGCCGGCGGTGCCTTCTTTCCGGCGGAGTTCTTCGGCAGCCCGGAGGCAGACGAGCCGGGTCAGCCCTGGACGGCGACGACGTGGGTGCTGAAGGACCTCCGCGAGTGGGGCCTCGACGCCGGCGCCCTCGACGGCACCGCCGAGAAGCTCGCCCGCCACAGCCGATGGGAGTACGAAGACCTGCCGTACTGGGGCGGTGAGGTCGACGTCTGCATAAACTCCTACACGCTCGCGACCGGCGCGTGGCTCGGCGCGGACGTCTCCCGGTTGGTCGAGTGGTTCCCCGCGCACCGGCTCGCCGACGGCGGCTGGAACTGCGAGGCCGAAGAGGGCGACTCGGTGCGGTCGTCGTTCCACTCGACGCTCAACGCGGTGCGCGGCATGCTCGCGTACGAGCGGATCACCGGCGATACGAGCATGCGCGACGCCCGCCACGGCGGCGAGGAGTACCTGCTGTCACGCCGCCTGATGTACCGCGCCTCGACCGGCGAGGTCGTCGGCGACTTCGTCACGCGGTTCGTATACCCGAACCGCCACCGCTACAGCGCGCTCGCGGCACTCGACCACTTCCGCGACGTGGCGCTCTTCGAGGGCACGTCGCGCGAGCCTCGGCTCGCCGACGCCGTCGACGCCGTGCGTGCGGCGCGGCAGCCCGACGGCACGTGGCTGCAGGCGGCGCCGCTGCCGGGGCG
>NZ_RRYE01000226.1 GCF_004010105.1 Microbacterium sp. CPCC 204701 | reverse complement strand
CTTCGCCGGCCGCTGCTCGCGCGCCGGGCGCGCCGCGCGGGCGCCACCGCGCGAGGGGGCGACGGATGCCGCAGGCCGCCGTTCGATGACCGGCCGGTGTTCGGCGCAGTAGAACCGCACGTACCCGTCGTGGTTCTTCGGGTGGCGGTGCTTGTAGGCCCACAGCTCGGTGCGCGGGCGCGGCTCGGAATCGGTGCCACAGGCGAAGCAGCGCGTCGGGTCTCCGGGCACGATGTCGGCGACGAGCACGAGCGTGTCGAACGGGATGGCATCGCGCCAATCCGACGAGGCGACGATCTTCACGGCGGTTCCTCCCAGCTGCGCGGGCCGCTGCGGGCCCGACATTCCAAGGTAAGCGACGCGGGAGGCATCCGGGTACCGAGCCGGTGACCGGATGCTGAACGCCGCGCCGTCCAAAGCACGAGAGGCGCCTCCCCGCGAACAGCGGAGGGGCGCCTCTCAGCGGACGGGCGTCAGTTCAGCGTGAACGTCACCGTCTGGACGTTGCCGGCCACATCGTAGACGAGGAGGGAGTTCTCGCCCGCGACGGCGCCGAACAGGCCGGGCCGGACGAAGTTGAGGTCCGACCACGCGTTGTCGCTGAGGTCCTTCACGACGCCGTTGAGCGTCAGCTTGTCGATCTTGCCGGTGTCGTGGAGCTTGAAGCTGACGAGGTCGTACGCGCCGTCGGCGCCGACCGTGAAGGCCTTGCCGTTCTTCACGGTCACGGCCGGCGCCGTGGTGTCGATCGTGAACGCCGCGGTGAACGTCTTGGAGATGTTGCCGGCGAGGTCCTGGGCGTTGTACTTCACGGTGTAGTTGCCGTCAGGCAGCGCCACTGTCGCCGAGTGCGACGCACGTGTGGCGCCGTCGGCCGCCGACTGCGTGCTGCGGACCAGCTTGTTGCTCTTGTCGTAGATGTTGGCGACGATGCGGCGCAGGCCGCGATCGTCGGTCGCGTCGACCCGGACGTTCAGCGTCTGGAAGGGGCCGCTGGTCGTCGGCGCGACGAGGGTCGCGACGGGTCGCGTCGTGTCGGGCAGCTGCTCAAGCGTGACGACGAACGTCGGATTCCAGAAGTAATTGTTCGCCGCGGTCGACGGGAACCACCAGGCGCCATCGCGCTCGGTGACCGCGATGGCGCCCGAGCCGTCGTCGCTCGGGTAGTTCTCGGCCGTGACCGAGGCGACGCGATAGCCGGCCGGAGGGCTGAGCCGCACACCGAGGTCTCCCGGAAGATGGCGAACGTAGCCGTACTGCCAGAACGCCTCGTACTTGCCGGCGCCGCTGGCGAAGTTGTACTCGGTCGCGGGGAACCACGAGCTGTGCGAGCCGAGCTCGACGGTCGTGAGGTCCTCGGCCGGGGTGCCGTCGGCGAACCGCACCTCTGCGACCAGGCGCAGTGCGGTCATCCCGACGAGCAGGAACTCGCCGTCCGTGTCGACGCCGACCGTGGCGTACCCAGTCGCCGACCCGAGGAAGTCGCCGACGGGGAGCTGGTCGACATCGGCGGCTCTCGCGGCGCCGGTCGCATCGAAGAAGACCTCGCCCCCGGGGCTGTTCGGGTACACGAAGTGCACCTGCGCCTCGCCCACCGGGAGGTTCTCGAAGACGAAGTCGCCCGCGCCGTCGGCCGTGGTGTGGTACCAGACGCCGTCCGACCCGAGCACGCGCGGAGCGCTCTCGTTCTTGCGGTCCCTGTCGCCGTTCGGCGCCGTGGGCGCCGGGTCGAAGATGCCGTCCGCGTAGCGGTCGTCGAAGCGCGTGACCGTGAGCGTGCCGGTGCCGGCCACGTCGTCCTCTGCCGCGAGGGCGGGGAGCGGAGCGGCCACGAGTGCGGCCGCCGCGATGCCGGCGGCTGCCCAGCCGAAGGTGCGTCGAGATGTCATGCGTGTTCCCCAGTCGTCGTGTTGGATCGGGTTCGGAGATGCCCGCGATCCGACGCTAGGAGAGCCGTGGACGACTCGGCGATCCTTCGCTGCGATGTTCACGCGCTCGTAAGCGCCTCGTCACCGCCGGCGTGATCCGCTCGAACCGTGCGGTCAGGCGGTCTGCCCGCTATGCGCACCCTCGCCGATCTCTTCGACCACCTTCGCGTTGAAGGCCGGGAGGTCGTCCGGCGTCCGGCTCGACACGAGCCCGCTGTCGACGACGACCTCTTCGTCGACCCACGTGGCGCCGGCGTTTCGGAGGTCGGTCTTCAGGCTCGGATAGCTCGTCATCGTCCGGCCCGACACCACATCGGCCTCCACGAGGAGCCAGCCGCCGTGGCAGATCACCCCGACCGGCTTGTGCTGCTCGAAGAAGGCGCGCCCGAAGGCCACCGCATCGGCATCCATTCGCAGATGATCCGCGTTGACGACACCGCCGGGCAGCACGAGAGCGTCGTAGTCCGAGGCATCGGCATCCGTGGCGCGCAGGTCGACCGGCTGACGATGACCCTTCTTGCCCTCGATCTCTCCGGACTCGGGAGCGACCATGACCGCGGCGGCTCCCGCCTCGGTGACGGCCTGCCAGGGGGAGGTCAGCTCGCTGTCTTCGTATCCATTCGTCGCGAGGAACGCGATCTTCTTTCCACTCAGGTCAGTCATGCCGCCACCGTAGTTCGCGGCTCCGGCGAGTCGGAGGGGGTTGACAGGGCACGGTGGACCGGCGGTCCCGGCGACCGAGTGCGTGTCGGCCGTCCGGCCTAGGCTGGCGCGGTGAGCACGGACATCCGCATCGGTCCCGACGAGATCGCGCGCTGCGCGTGGGTCGGCGACGACCCCGAGTACCGGCGCTATCACGACGAGGAGTGGGGAACGCCCCTCCACGGCGACCGGGCCCTGTTCGAGAAGATGAGCCTCGAGGGGTTCCAGGCGGGCCTGTCGTGGATCACGATCCTCCGCAAGCGGCCGCGGTTCCGCGAGGTCTTCGCGGGGTTCGAACCCGAGGCCGTCGCGCAGTTCGGCGATGCCGACGTCGAGCGCCTGATGACGGATGCCGGGATCATCCGCAATCGCGCGAAGATCCTGGCGACGATCTCGAACGCCCGGCTCGTCACCGACATGGCGCCGGGCGAACTCGACGAGTTCATGTGGTCGTTCGCCCCGGCCGCCCCTCGCCGCCCGCGTTCGCTGGCCGAGGTGCCGGCGACCACGCCCGAGTCGGATGCCATGAGCAAGGCCCTGCGGGGGCGCGGCTTCCGCTTCGTCGGCTCGACCACGATGTACGCGCTGATGCAGTCGGCCGGAATGGTCGACGACCACGTCGAAGAGTGCTGGCGCACCGCCCATTGACCACCGATGCGTGATGCGTGATGCTTGATGCATGCGCACCACGGTGACCATCGATGACGACGTCCTGGCGGCGGCCAAGCAGTTCGCGGACGCCCGCGGTCTCACGCTCGGCGAGGCGCTGTCGCAGCTCGCGCGGGCGACCCTCACCGAGCGGCGCCGGTACGGCGGCACGCGCAACGGCATCGTGCTGCTGCCGGCCCCGGCAAGCGCCGCAAGCGCAGAGATCGACGACGTCAACGCGCTGCGAGACGAACTTTGACGCGCCACCTGCTCGACGTCAACGCCGTCATCGCGCTCATCGATCCGCTGCACGTCAACCACGACCGGGCCCACCGGTGGTTCGCGTCACGGGGCGGCGCTCCTTGGCACACGAGCCCGACCGTGCAGAACGGCGTGGTGCGCGTGGTCAGCCACCCGACGTACCCGAACACACAGCCTGCGCCGGTGGTGCTCGCGAGCCTGGCGAGCCTCTCGGCACGTGAGGACCACGCGTTCCTCCCCGATTCGGTGAGCCTCCTCGACAGCTCGGTCCACACCGAGCGGCTGCTCGCGAGCTCCCAGGTGACCGACACGTACCTGCTGCACCTCGCGGCGTCCAACGACGCGATGCTGGCGACGTTCGACACGCGCATCGTGACCTCCGTCGTGCCGTCGGGGGCGACGGTGGTGTTCCCGATCCCATAGCCGCAGGCGCAGGCCCATGCGGCGGAATGAATCGCGGATGCCGTGGGTTCTGGTGGTCGGAGGATCACATGGATTACGGCCACGCGCTCGAGTTCGGCGCGTTCATCACCCCGTCCGCTGCCGCCCCCGACGCGCCCGTCCTGCTGTCGCAGGTCGCCGAGGCATCGGGGCTCGACCTCGTCACGTTCCAGGACCATCCGTACCAACCCGCGTTCCTCGACACGTGGACGCTCATGTCGTTCATCGCGGCCAGGACCGACAGCATCCGCATCGCCCCCAACGTGCTCAACGTGCCGCTGCGGCCGCCCGCGGTCGTCGCGCGCAGCGCGGCGAGCCTCGACCTGCTCTCGGGCGGGCGGTTCGATCTCGCCCTCGGCGCCGGCGGGTTCTGGGACGCGATCGAGGCGATGGGCGGCACGCGCCTCACGCCCGGCCAGGCGGTGACCGCGCTCGAGGAGGCCATCGACCTCATCCGCGAGCTGTGGCGCACCGACGAGCGGCGCGGCGTCTTCACCGAGGGCCGCCACCACCGCGTGCACGGCGCGAAGCGAGGGCCGCGACCGGCTCACGACATTCCGATCTGGATCGGCGCGTACAAGCCGCGCATGCTCTCGCTCACCGGACGCAAGGGCGACGGCTGGCTGCCGTCGCTGGGCTACATGAAGCCGGGCGATCTCGCCGAGGGCAACGCCGCGATCGACGAGGCGGCGACCTCGGTGAGCCGCGACCCGCGCGAGATCCGTCGACTGCTCAACGTCGGTCAGCTCGCCGCTGACCCGCACGAGTTCGCGGAGCGCCTGGCTCGCCTCGCGCTCGAGGACGGCATCGGCACGTTCATCCTGGCCGGCGATGACCCGCGCCTGCTCCAGACGTTCGGCGAGGAGATCGCTCCTGCCGTGCGCGAGCTCGTCGCCCGTGAGCGCGGTTCGCGCGGCACGACCGAGGCGCCGGTGCGCTCCTCGGCCGCGCTGGCG
>NZ_RRYE01000225.1 GCF_004010105.1 Microbacterium sp. CPCC 204701 | reverse complement strand
ACCGCCGCCGCCTCGAGCCGGCGGCCGGGACCATCGGCGAGCACGAGCACGCTCGGCCCCGCCCCCGACACGACCGCGGCGAAGCCCGCCGCCCGCAGCGCGCGCACGAGCCGGTCGGTGTCGGGCATCGCGCTCGCGCGGTAGTTCTGGTGCAGCTTATCTTCGGTCGCCGCCTGCAGCAGTTCGGGGCTCTGGGTGAGGGCCGCGATCAACAGTGCCGAGCGGGACACGTTGAAGACGGCGTCCTCGCGGGGCACCTGCATCGGCTGGAGGCTCCGCGCGAGCTTCGTCGACATCGTGAACTCGGGGACGAGCACGAGCGGCGACACACCACGGTGCACGAGCAGCTTCTTGTGCTGGGGCGCGCCCTCGTCGACCCACGCGATCGTGAGGCCGCCGAACAGCGCCGGTGCGACGTTGTCGGGGTGGCCCTCGAGCTCCGTCGCCAGACGCAGCAGCGTGTCGGGCCCGAGCTCGACATCGCCCTCGAGCAGCCCCTTCGCAGCGAGCAGGCCCGAGACGACGGCTGCGCCCGACGATCCCAGCCCGCGGCCGTGCGGGATCACGTTCTTCGCGAACAGCCGGAGCCCCGGCGTCCTTCGTCCCACCGACTCGTACGCGTACGCGATCGCACGCACGACGAGGTGCGACGCGTCGCGCGGCACATCGGCCGCGCCGGATCCCTCGACCTCGATCTCGAGCTCGCCCTCGGGCAGAGCCGTCACGTCGAGCTCGTCGTACACACTGAGCGCGAGGCCGAGCGTGTCGAATCCCGGACCCAGGTTGGCGCTCGTGGCGGGCACCCGCACGACGACCCGGCGGCCGGGCGCCGGGACGACGGGTGCGTTCACGCGGTCGCCTCAGCGGGGGCGAGGTCGAGAACGGATGCCACCTCCGAGGTCGTCGCTTCGACGACCGTCGGCTCGATCTGCGAGCCGTCGGCGTTGCGCAGCGCCCACTGCGGGTCCTTCAGGCCGTGGCCGGTGACCGTGAGCACGACGCGTGCCCCCTGCGGCACGATGCCGGCCTCGACGCGGTCGAGCAGCCCCGCCACGCTGATCGCGGACGCCGGCTCGACGAAGATGCCGACCTCGCCTGCGAGCAGCTTCTGAGCGGCGAGGATCCTCTCGTCGTCGATCGCGCCGAAATAGCCGTCGGTCGCGTCGCGCGCATCGAGGGCCAGGTGCCAGGACGCCGGGTTGCCGATGCGGATGGCGCTGGCCACGGTCTCGGGGTTCTTCACGACCTCGCCGCGCACGAGTGGCGCGGATCCGGCGGCCTGGAAGCCGAACATGCGGGGCACGCGCGTCGAGACGCCGGAATCGGCCTCTTCGCGGTAGCCGCGGGTGTACGCGGTGTAGTTGCCCGCGTTGCCGACCGGGATGAAGTGGAAGTCGGGGGCGTCGCCGAGCTGCTCGACGACCTCGTACGCCGCGGTCTTCTGGCCGTCGATGCGGTCGGGGTTGACGGAGTTCACGAGATGCACCGGGTAGTGCTCGGCGAGTTCCCGGGCGATCTCGAGGCAGTCGTCGAAGTTGCCGCGGATCTGGATGAGGCGCCCGTTGTGGGCCACGGCCTGGCTGAGCTTGCCCATCGCGATCTTGCCCTCGGGCACGAGCACCGCCGCGGTGATGCCGGCATGAGCCGCATACGCGGCGGCCGAGGCGGACGTGTTGCCGGTGGATGCGCAGATCACCGCCTTCGCTCCGTGGTCGATGGCGCGCGACACCGCGACCGTCATGCCGCGGTCCTTGAACGACCCGGTCGGGTTCATGCCCTCGAACTTGACCCAGACGTCGGTGCCGGTGCGCCGCGAGAGCGCAGGCGCCGGAAGGAGCGGCGTGCCGCCCTCGCCCAGCGTGACGACCGTCGATGCGTCGGTCACGCCGAGGCGGTCGGCGTACTCGCGGAGGACTCCGCGCCAGACATGTGCCATTTCAGTTCCCTTCCACAGTCATTCACCCTCGACACGAAGGACCGACACGACGCGCTCCACGACGCCGCTCGTCGCGAGCCGGCTCACCGTCTCGCTGAGGTCCTGCTCCAGAGCCTTGTGAGTGCCGATGACGAGGCGCGCGATGTTCGCCTCCTCGCCCGCGACGGTCTGCTCGAGGGTCGCGATCGAGACGCGGCCGTCGCTGAGGATGCCCGCCACGGTCGCGAGCACGCCGGGCTGGTCATCGACCTCGAGCGTGATCTGGTATCGCGTCGTCACGCGTCCGATTGCAACGATCGGCAGATTCGCGAGCGTGGACTCCCCCACGCCCACGCCGCCCGCGATGTGGCGGCGGGCCGCCGAGACGACGTCGCCGAGCACGGCGGACGCCGTCTGCACTCCCCCGGCGCCCGCGCCGTAGAACATCAGGTTGCCGGCGGCCTCGGCCTGCACGAACACGGCGTTGTTGGCTCCGTGCACGCTCGCGAGCGGGTGGTCGCGCTCGATGAGCGCCGGGTACACGCGCACCGAGATGGACTCGCCGCTTCCGCCGTCCAGGCGCTCGCACACGGCGAGCAGCTTGATGACGTACCCGGCGTGCCGCGCGGCATCCATCGTGGACTTGTCGATGCCGGTGATGCCCTCGCGATGCACGGCGTCCAGCGGCACGGTCGTGTGGAACGCGAGGCTCGCGAGGATCGCGGCCTTCTGCGCCGCGTCGTAGCCCTCGACGTCTGCGGTGGGGTCGGACTCGGCGTAGCCGAGTCGCTGCGCGTCGACCAGCACATCGCCGAACTCGGCGCCCTCGGCATCCATACGGTCGAGGATGTAATTCGTGGTGCCGTTGACGATGCCCATGATGCGCTGCACGCGGTCGCCGGCGAGCGAGTCGCGCAGCGGGCGGATGATCGGGATGGCGCCCGCCGCGGCCGCCTCGTAGTAAACCTCTGCGCCGACCTGATCGGCGGCGTCGAAGATCTCGGGCCCGTGCGTCGCGAGGAGCGCTTTGTTGGCCGTGACGACGTCGGCGCCCGAGTTGATCGCCTGCAGAACGTACGCTCGGGCGGGCTCGATGCCGCCCATGAGCTCGATCACGATATCTGCGCCGAGGATGAGCGACTCCGCATCGGTCGTGAAGAGCTCGCGCGGCAGGTCCACGTCGCGCGTGGCGTCGATGTCGCGGACGGCGATACCCACGAGCTCGAGACGGGCGCCTGCGCGATCGGCCAGCTCATCGGCATGCTGTCGCAGAAGCGCGGCGACCTGCGAGCCCACGGCTCCGGCTCCCAGCAGCGCGACGCGGAGGCGGCGGTAGTCGGTCATGCGATCCCTTCCGTCGGAGCTTCCCGGGGCGTGCGCCCATCGTCGAGAGCGGGCCGGGCAGCGATGCCGGCGTCGCGCGCGAGCAGATCGTCGATCGTCTCGCCGCGCACGATGACGCGCGCCTCACCGCCGCGCAGCGCCACCACCGGCGGCCGCGCCACGTAGTTGTAGTTGCTCGCGAGCGAGAAGCAATAGGCACCCGTGGCGGGCACCGCGAGCAGATCGCCCGCGACCACGTCGGACGGCAGGTACTCGGCATCCACCACGATGTCGCCGGACTCGCAGTGCTTGCCCACCACTCGCGCAAGACTCGGGGCGGCGTCGCTGGTGCGCGAGGCCACCCGCGCCGAGAACTCGGCGCCGTACAGCGCGGGTCGTGCGTTGTCGCTCATGCCGCCGTCGACACTGACGTAGAGCCGCTGGCCGCCGGCCGCGAGCGCGACGGGCTTGGTCGTGCCCACCTCGTACAGGGTCACACCCGCACGGCCCACGATCGCGCGCCCGGGCTCGAACGCCAGGTTCGGGACCGGGATGCCGCGCACCTCGCACTGGCGTGCGACGGCGTCCGCGATGCCGACCGCCAGCTCTTCGATCGGGGTCGGGTCATCGGCCGACGTGTAGGCGATGCCGAAACCGCCGCCGAGGTTGAGCACCGGCAGGTCGCCGCCCTCGCGCAGCTCGGCGTGCAGCGCCACCACGCGTGCGGCGGACTCCTCGAAGCCGGCGCTGCCGAAGATCTGCGAGCCGATGTGGCAGTGCAGGCCCACCAGCCGCAGCCCCGAGAACTCGCGGATGCGCGCGACCGCGGCGGGGGCATCCGTCAGCGTGAAGCCGAACTTCTGGTCTTCGTGCGCCGTCGCGAGGAAGTCGTGCGTCTCGGCGTGCACGCCGCTGTTCACCCGCAGCAGCACCGGCTGCGTCGCCCCGCGCCGCTCGACGATCGCGCCGAGGCGCTCGATCTCGATGAGGCTGTCGATGACGATCGACCCGACGCCGGCCTCGACGGCCTGCTCGAGCTCGGCGACCGACTTGTTGTTGCCGTGGAAGCCGAGCCGAGAGGGGTCGGCGCCCGCCGCGAGCGCGACGGCGAGCTCGCCGCCCGTGCAGACGTCGACGGCCAATCCTTCTTCGGTCACCCAGCGTACGACCTCGGTGGTGAGCAGCGCCTTGCCGGCGTAGTACACACGCGCCTGCACGCCGTGCAGAGCGGCCGCGGCGCGGAAGGCGTCGAGCGTGCGGCGTGCGGTCTCGCGCACGAGATCCTCGTCGAGGACGTACAGCGGCGTGCCGAAGCGCTCATGCAGCTCGGTCGCGCGCAGGCCCCCGAGCAGGAGCACGCCGTCATCGTCGCGCAGGGCCGTCGCCGGCCACACCTCGGCGGCGAGCGCGTTCACGTCATCGGGTACCTGCAGCCATGCGGGAGCGGCGGAGCGGGTGTGCGGGTCGGCGGACACAGTGGACCAATCGGTGGGAGCTTCGGCGCGGCGGTCGTCCGGGAGCCCGGAAGCGGACCGGATGCCTCGGCCGGAGGGGTCACGCGCCGGGCAGTGCTTGAAGTCTAGGGTACGCGGCATCCGTCGCCTGCGTCGTGTGACGCCGCGAGTACGCCCTCACTCGCACGAGCCCGTCGCGCGCAGGGCGGGGTCGGTGGTGATGGCGCCGTCGACGTCGAAACCCG
>NZ_RRYE01000224.1 GCF_004010105.1 Microbacterium sp. CPCC 204701 | reverse complement strand
CGGGCCCAGCCGCACGCGGTCGCCCGGCGCCAGGTCGCGCAGCAGCGCGCCGCTGACCTGGCCGCCGGCGACCAGCTGGACGTGGAAGGTGATCGTGCCGTCGGCGCGCGGCGCGTGGGTCGGCGACAGGTAGCGCCACTGGCGCGCACGCTGCGGGATCTCGATCGCCATCGACTGGCCCGCCTGGTAGCGATATCGATCGTCGGGCCGGACGGTGACGGTTCCGACATCCATCCCTCGCCGCTCCGTCGCGACCACTTCCGCGCTCCAGGTCGCCGGCTCGGATTCGACCGATTCCGCTGCCGTGATCATGGTGGTGGCGATCAGCCCATAGGCCTCGGCCCAGTCCGCGGCGAGCTCGGCGGTCCACGCGTCGCCGAGGAAGTGCTTCAGCGTGGCCAGCAGCGACGCGCCCACCGCGGGGTAGTGGTCGGCGATGGTTCCGAACTTGCGGTGGTCGCGGCCGAGATCCTCGATGTAGCCGACGACATCGCCGACGCGATCGACATTGCTCACCATGTGCCCGAGCGCCTTGACGAGCCGGTCCCGCTGCGCCGCCATGGCCACCGGGAAGTGGTCGCGCACCTCCGGGTGTGCGAGGAACAGATGTGCATAGAAGTACCCGGGTACCGCGTCCCCATGGGCGGCCACCTGAGCCCAGGTCCGCTTGAGCGCTTCCGCATCCACCTGTGTCGTGTCCCATCCATCGGTCGGTCGATACCGGGGACGCTAGCGCGTTACAGATATATCCGCAAAGCCTGCACCTGCAAATGCAACCGGATACCATGGAAGCCGACAGCGCCGGACTCTGCGGCGCGTCCTGGGTCGGGGGGCCTCATGACGGTGTTGGTGACGAGCGGGACGGTTTTCGTCGAAGAGGGCCTTCGAGAACAGGCGTCGGGTCTCGTACAACGAGCCTCCGGCATCCGGTCGCCGCAGTTCAGGCTCGCGGCCGACGACGGCGCAGGGGTGGAGGTCTCGGCCGAGCTGAGCGCGTTCCTGTTCCAGGTGCTTCGCGGACTGTCGCGCGGTGGCGTGGCGGTGACGCCGCTGCCGGAAGAGCTCACCACGTCCGTAGCAGCCGAGCTCGTCGGCGTGTCGCGGCCCACTCTCATGAAGCTCGTGCGCAGCGGCGTGCTGCCCTCGAGGCCCGTGGGAAGCCACACGCGCCTGCGGACGAGCGACGTTCTCGCCCTGCGCCGAGCCCGTGCTCACGATCGGCGGGAAGCCCTCGAGGCTCTGCAGGAGCTCGAGCAGGAATTCGGAGCCGATTCGTAACCGACGCTGGGTAGCCTGACCTGGTGCTGCAACGCGTATTCGTCGACACCGACATCCTCGCCTCGCCCACCCAGCACGCATGGCTGGTGCTGCTCCGCCACGAGACCGGCGGCCTGTTTCAGCTGCATTCATCCTCCGACGCCGCAACAGGCGCCGTCCGCGCGTGGGTCGCGCGAGATCCGGGCGCGCGAGGACCAGTGGCGAGGCGGCGCCTCGAGCTCCTGGTGGCGACGCTCGACGAGGTCGTGGACGCCGAGGCCTCCGGGCGTGGCCTGGACCACGGCCATCCGAGCGACCTGCCCCTCGAGCCTGCACGGTCGGGTGGAGCGCACGTTCTGCTCACCTCGCGGGTCAGCGACGCGACCGACCTCGACCGCCTGCCGTTCGACGTCTGCGCGCCCGACCGGTTCCTGTGCCTCGTGGACGACAGCGCCCCGCTCGCGGTGCGCGAGGTGGCCCGGCGGCAGGATGGGGCTCGACGATCGGACGGACCCCGCGCCGCCCCGGTCGATGCCCTGATCGCCGCCGGGTGCCCGGCGTTCGCCGAGCGTGTGGCCCGTCACCTTCGCGTGCGTGAGCTGCGGGCCCGCGCCGACTGACGGGGACGGAGCGCAGGTCCCGATCAGCCCAGGGGGAGTCCTGCCCTGCGACCGGCCCCGCTCGGCGGCTCAGTCCCGCGCGGCCCACCATTCCCTCAGCCGGCGCTCGGCCTCGGCCTCGCCGACGATGCCCTCGTCGAGGCGCAGGTCGAGGAGGAACCGGTAGGCCTCGCCCACCTCTCGGCCCGGGGTGATTCCGAGCACTTCCTGGATGCGGTTGCCGTCGAGCTCGGGGCGCATGGACTCGAGCTCCTCCTGCGCGGCGAGTTCGGCGATGCGCCGCTCGATGTCGTCGTAGGCGCTCGAGAGCCGCTTGGCCTTGCGCACGTTGCGTGTCGTCACGTCGGCCCGCGTGAGGATGTGCAGACGCTCGAGCTCAGGACCGGCATCCCGCACGTACCGGCGCACCGCCGAGTCGGTCCACGCGCCTTCGGAGTAGCCGAAGAACCGCAGGTGCAGCTCGATCAGCCGCGTCACCGTGCCGATCGTGTCGGCGTCGAACCGCAGTGCCTGCAGCCGCTTGCGGGCCAGGCGCGCGCCCGTGATGTCGTGGTGGTAGAACGTGACTCCGCCACCGGGCTCGAGGCGCCGGGTCGCCGGTTTGCCGATGTCGTGCAGCAGCGCCGCGAGCCGCAGCGGGACGTCGGCGGGGGCATCCGGGTTCCGCATCGTCTCGAGCTCGATCGCCTGACGCAGCACCGTCAGCGAGTGCTCGTACACGTCCTTGTGGTGGTGGTGCTCGTCGACCTCGAGCTGCAGCGCCGGGATCTCGGGCAGGAACTCCGCCATGAGACCCGTCTCGACGAGCAGACGGATGCCGTGCACCGGGTCGTCGGTCGCGAGGAGTCGCACGATCTCGCTCTGGATGCGCTCGGGGCTGACGATCTCGAGCGTGCGGCGCAGCTCGGTCATCGCATCGACCGTCACCGGGTCGACCTCGAATCCGAGCTGCGAGGCGAAGCGGGCGGCGCGAAGCATGCGCAGGGGGTCGTCGCCGAAGCTCACGTGCGGGTCGATCGGCGTGCGCAGGACCCCGCGCACGAGGTCTTCGACACCGCCCGTCGGGTCGACCAGCGTGCGGGCGGGAACCCGCAGCGCCATCGCGTTGACCGTGAAGTCGCGGCGCAGCAGGTCATCGTCGATGGTGTCGCCGAACTCGACCGTGGGCTTGCGGGTGACGCCGTCGTAACTGTCGGCGCGGTACGTCGTGATCTCGACCTGCTCGCCGTGCACCCGCGCGCCGATGGTGCCGAACGCCCGGCCGATGTCCCACTGCACCCTGCTGATGGGCGTGACGATGCGGAGGATGTCGTCGGGTCGCGCATCGGTGGTGAAGTCGAGATCGTGCGTCTCGCGGCCGATCAGCGCGTCGCGCACCGGACCGCCGACGATCGCGAGGTCGAAGCCGGCGTCGGCGAAGGCGCGGGCGAGCGTGGCGACGACGGGTGACTCGGCAAGCGCGCCGAGGCGCGCGATGCCCTCGGCCATGTTGAGCATGGCTTCCAGCCTACCGAGGCCGCCGCGGCCTACCGGCCCCCGTCGCGGCGTCGGCGACCGTGAAAGCGGCGGGCGCAACCGTCAGAACGCCGCGCCCGGCCGCCTGAGTACGCGATCCGGCCCGGCCGTTTCACGCCGATGCCGCGGGCACGGCACAGCGGCCGGCCTCACGCGAAGCGGAGGAAGCCGGTGAACAGCAGCTCCCGCGCACGCGGAAGCAGGTCGGCGCGCAGTGCCGCGGCGTCCACTCCCATCAGCTCGGCGATGGCGTCGACGAGAACGCCCAGCGGCAGGTCGCCGTCGCACGCGCCCACGAGCGCCGCGAGCCCGGGATCGATCGACAGTGACCGCCCGAATCCGCCGCCCTGGCGCAGCTCGATGACGGTCGGGTGCTCTTGGCCGGGCAGGTGATGACGGGCCTCGGTCACGTCGGGTGCGACGACGAGGAGGGATGCCGCGAGCCCGTCGTCGTCGAGCCGCGCGAGCCCGTCGTGGGCGTCCAGAGCCGCCGCGAGGTGCCCTCCGACGCCGTCGCCGGGAAGCGCGGTGTGCAGGTGCTCGTACCGCGCGAGCGTCGGCGAGCCCGCCGACGGGCGCCGCAGCAGCAGGTAGCCGAAGCCGACCTCGGTCACGCCGCGGGAGCCGAAGTCCTCGAGCCACGCGTCGACGAGCCTCGCGAAGCCGGGTGTCTCGACCAGGGTTCCCCCGTCGCGTACCCACAGCTCGGCGTACGACAGCGGATCGAGCGCCTCCCGCTCGACGACCCAGGCGTCCAACGGCACCGGCGACGCATCGACCCACGCCCGCACCCGGGCGAGTCCGGCGACGCCGTCGCGCGTCTCCCAGTTGCCGAGCAGCTGAGCGATCCCGCCGGGCGCGAGGTGCGCGCCGACGCCCGCGACGAACGCCGCGACAAGGTCGTCGCCGACCATGCCGCCGTCGCGGTACTCGTAGGCGGGCACTCCCGGCACCCGCGGGGTGATGACGAAGGGCGGGTTCGAGACGATGCGATCGAACGTCTCGCCCGCGACCGGCTCGAAGAGGCTGCCGAGCCGGGTCTCGACGTGGTCGACGCCGTTGAGCAGCGCGTTCAGCCGCGTGAACGAGAGCGCCCGCCGCGAGATGTCGGTCGCGACGACGTGGCCGACGTGTGCGCGGGCGCGGAGGGCCTGGATCCCGCACCCCGCTCCGAGATCGAGTCCCCGCTGCGCGGGGGTCGGCAGCTGCAGCCCGGCGAGGGTGAGGGAGGCCCCGCCGACACCCAGCACGTGATCCTCGGGCAGCGGTCCGCCGAGGGCCGCCTCGTCGAGGTCGCTCGCGATCCACCACTGCCCCGACCCCGTCGCGTCCGCGTACGACTGCGGCCGCACCACCGCGGCCGGCTGCACCTCGTCGCCGGTGACCGACACGAGGCCGAGGTCTGCGAGGCCCTGCGAGCCCGTGCGGACGAGCGCGCGGTCGACGGATGCCGTGGCCCACGGCATCCCGAGCACCAGCACTCTGCCCAGCACGGCGAGGGGGTCATCGCACACCCCGAGGGCGCGGGACGCCGGCGATCGCAGCCCGCGCG
>NZ_RRYE01000223.1 GCF_004010105.1 Microbacterium sp. CPCC 204701 | reverse complement strand
CGCGGCCGTCGCCCTGGTGGCCGCCGCGGCCGTCGGCATCCCGCGCATCGTCATCGCGGCGAGCGCGCCGGACGCCGATCTCGCGTGCGTCGTGGACTGGATCGACGACGCGGGCCGCGCCGGCGGCGGGCAGTTCTGGACCGTCCGCCTGCCGAAGACCCATGTCGCCGACCCCGCCGCGCTCGTGCAGGTCGACCACCAGCTGCGGGGCTATGCGTGGCTGGCCAATCGCGCCGACTTCGAGGTCGGCGAGGTCTCGTTCCTCGTGATCGACGCGCAATCGCCTGCGTTCGACCTCCCCGGCGATGCCGAGACGGAGGATGCCGAGACCATCGCCTGCGGCCGCTACACGATCCACGACTTCGGCGAGGCCGTGCTGCCGCTCGGTCCGCAGCGCTCCTAGCCCTCCGCGACCATTCCGCGCCACGCGATCTCGAGCGCGGAGCGCACGCGCGCCAGCACGGCGGGGTCGTCGATGCTGTCGCCGCGAACCACGAGCTGGTAGTACACGACGCCGGCGAGCAGGTCGAAGCACGCGGTCGGGTCGAGATCGGTACGGAGGATGCCGCGCGCGATGCCGCGGCGCAGCGCGTCCTCGAGGCTCACGCGCCGACGCGCGACATGCGACTGCCAGTACGCGCGCTGCAGCTCGCGGTCGGCCATCGCGAGGCCGACCCGCTGCCGGAAGCGCGCCTCGGAGTAGCCGGACGCCGACACGCTGTTCCCGGCGGCGAAGGCGCCCAGCACCGCCTCGCGGAGGTCGCCGTCGTCGGGAATGGCCGGGGGCACCTCGCGCCCGACGTCGAGGGCTGCTGCGACGAGCGCCGTGAGCGACGGCCAGCGCCGGTACAGCGCCGCACGACTCACCCCGCTGCGGGCGACGATCCGGCCCACCGTAACCGGCTCGTCGGCATCGATCAGCCCGAGGGTCGCCTCGAGGATCTGCGCATCCAGGTCCTCGTCGCGCGGACGGCCAGGACCGCGGCGCATCGCGCTCATGCCGCGAGCGCCCGTGCCCGGAGGCGGGCGATGAGGTCGTCGCCGAGACCCACTGCGTGCAACGGAGCGAGGGCGTCGCCGTGGCGCTCGCGGAGCCGCGCGAGCATCGTTCGCATCGAGACGTCCATCGGCTCTTCCGACAGGGTCATGCTCGACATCTCGTCGAGGTCGAATCCGAGCCGTGCCATGAGCACGCCCACCACCGGCTTCAGGCGTGCGTGGATGGCCGCCATGTTGGAGTCGGTCCGTGCGTAGTCGGCGACGATGTCGTCGTCGTCGGCGCCCAGCGCGAGCAGCAGCACGGCGGCGAGCACGCCGGTCCGGTCGCGGCCCGCCGCGCAGTGGAAGGCCGTCGTGCCCGGTTCCACTGCGATGATCGACAGCGCGCTCACGAGCTGTGGCGCGGCGCCCTCGACCATGCGCGCGTACATCTCGCCCATCCGCACATGGTCGAACGCGAACGGCCCGTCCTGCGGCATCCCCTGCCCGATGCTCGCCATCAGCGGGAGGTGATGGTAGGCCACCGGACGCCGCGCGAGCGGACCGCGGCCCGTGAGCGCGACCTCATCGGCGGTGCGCAGATCGATCACGGCGGTGAGCCCGCCCTGGACGAGGTCGTCGGCGTCGGCCTCGGTGACGACGGAGAGGTCGTCGGCCCGCACGGCGAGCCCGTCCCGCAGGACGCCGCCCGCGATCGGGATGCCGCCGAGATCGCGCAGGTTGACCGGGGCGCTCAGCTCGATGTCGATGGTGGTCATGTGATTCTCCTTCTGATGAATGCGCTGCCCTGGTCGATCGCCGTGACGAGCACGATGATGCAGATGACGATGGCGCTGAGGTGGCCGTAGTCGTACATGCGCATCGCAGTGGTGAGCTCGAGGCCGATCCCGCCCGCGCCCACGAGGCCGAGGATGGTGGCGCCGCGGACGTTCCCCTCGAACAGCAGCAGCGTGTACGACACCAGAAGCGGCGCCGCCTGCGGCAGCACGCCGTACTGGATGACCTGGCGCTTCGAGGCGCCGACGGCCTCCATCGCGACCATGGGTCCGCGATCGACCGACTCCATCGCCTCGGCGTAGACCTTGCCGATCGACCCGATCGAGCCGAGGGTCATCGCCAGGATGCCGGCGAAGGGCCCGAGCCCGACGGCCGAGACGAACATCAGCGCGAACACCAGATCGGGCACCGAGCGGATGATGTTCATCAGCCACCGCGACGAGTAGTAGAGCCACTTCGGCGCGAGGTTCGACGCCGCGCCGAACGCCACGATGAGCGACAGCGCCGCGCCCAGCACCGTGCCGACGATCGCCATCTGCAGTGTCTCGATCAGCAGCACGACGATCGTGCCGAAGTCCGAGAAGTCCGGCGGGAACAGCCGCCCGACAAACTCCGTCATGTTGACGGCACCCTCGGCGAGCTTCGCGAAGTTGAACTCCGCGCCCTGGAACGACCACAGCAGGACCACGATCGCGACCGGGATGCCGAGCAGGAACCGTGCGCGCGGCATCCGGATCGCCTGCTCGAGCCGCGCCCGCTCGCGCGGGTCGAGGGCGGGCGCGCTCTTGTCGGGTCGCGCCCCCGACGTGTCGCGCGTGCGGTCAGTCGATGTCGTGCTCATCGCCGTCGCCCCCGTCGTCGTAGACCTCGGCGAGCGCGGCCGCATCGAGGTGGGCCGTCGGGGCCGAGACGACCACCTCGCCGTGCCGGAGCCCGACGATGCGGTCGCTGTGCGCGAGCGCGAGGGGCAGCACGTGCAGGCTCACGAGCACCGGGATGCCGTCCTGCAGAGCGATGTCGCGCAGCAGGGTCAGGACCGAGTCGGCCAGACGTGGGTCGAGCGAGGCCACCGGCTCGTCGGCGAGGATGAGCCGCGGCCGCTGCATCAGGGCTCGCGCGATCGCGACGCGCTGCTGCTGTCCGCCGCTCAGCGAGCGCGCGGGTTCGGAGGCCTTGTGCGCGATGCCGACACGGTCGAGCAGTTCGAGCGCCCGCGTGCGCTGCTCGCGCGTGAACCCGCCGACGAGGTTGAACGGGCCGGCGTCGTGCAGGCCGCCGGCCAGCACGTTCGTCAGCACGCTGAGCCGCGGGATCAAGTTGAACTGCTGGAACACCTGACCCACCTGCGCGCGCAGCGCGCGGCGGTCGCGGCGGTGGAGGCGGGCCACATCGTGCCCCACGACCTCCACGCGCCCCGCGGTGATCGGTGCGAAGCCGGTGAGGCTCCGCATGAGGGTCGACTTGCCCGAACCCGACGCCCCCAGGAGGGCGACCGTCTCGCCGCGGAAAAGGTCGAGGTCGACGCCGCGGAGCACCGGCGCGCCCTTGTCGTAGGCGACTTCGAGCCGGCGCACCGCCACCACCGGCTCGGGCGGCTTCACGGTGGGGCGAGGCATCGCCGTGGCGGCAAGGGTCGTCATCAGCGCAGGTCCTCGAGCTCGACGCCGGCGACCGCGGCGATGTCGACGAAGCCCTCGAAGAGCGCGGGGTCTGGCGCGATGATCGTTTCCTGCCCGATGAAGCTTTCGCCCAGCGCACCGAGCGCCTCGGCGTTCTCCTCGGAGAAGACCGCCGGCAGGGCCTCTTCGAGGAGCGCGCGGGTCTCGTCATCCAGCGACTGACGTGCCAGCACACTGCCCGCGACGGGCATCGACGGGCTCTCGCCGACGCCGCGCCACTCGCCCTCGGCGAACGGGAAGTAGGGCTCACCCAGCTGCGTCAGCATGATGGCCGTGCACGCGGCATCCACCTGTCCCTGTTCGAGCGCGACGAAGCTGCCCTCGTGGCCGCCCGCGAAGATCGCCTCGTAGTCCACGCCCTGCTCGAGGCCCGCCTCGTGCAGCATGTACACCGGCATGAAGTAGCCCGAGCTCGACGCCTGGTCGGCGAACGCCACAGTCGCACCAGCCAGATCCTCGACCTCCTGGATCGGCGAGTCCGCGAGCACGACGCACGTCGACACGGGCGAGTCGTCGCCGGCCCAGGCCAGCAGTGCGTCGACCTCGCCGGTGCTGACGGCGAGCGCCGACGGGAAGCCGCTCATGATGCCGATGTCGACGTGGTCGGCGCGGATCGCCTCGACCACGCTGAGGTAGTCGGGCACGTCCGTGACCTCGACCGTGCGACCGGTCTGCTCCTCGAGGAGCGCAGCGAACGCTTCGATCGGGTTCTCAGCGGACGGGTCGTCGCCGAGCGGGATCGTGGCGATCGCGATGGGGGCGGCTTCGGCATCCGCGCCGGCGTCAGCGGATGACGCGGATGCCGCGCAGCCGGTCAGAACGAGCGCGGACAGGCCGACGAGGCCGAGGGCAGACAGGGTTGCGCGACGCATGGGGGTTCCTTCCAAGGGGATTTCAAGAACACCGGTATGCAAACGCGCGGAGGTGACGCCGAATTACGAGACCCTCGGACCTGTAATGGAACGCAAGGTGAACAATCCGCGCGGGCGAGTGCGAGTGGGGCCTACTCCGGTCGCTCGGGTACGGCAGCCGTCGTATTGCCCTCGCGGAAGACGCAGGTGAAGTGGATGGTCGCGGCGGGACGGCCCTCGAGCATCGCGGCGACCGCGGCTCCGGCAGCACGGCCCTTGTCGGTCGCCGGCTGCACGAGGGTCGTGAGGTCGTAGGGCGCGAGCCCGTCGACGACGATGCCGTCGAATCCGGTGACGCTGACGTCCTCGGGCACTCGCAGCCCTGCCTCTTCGGCCGCGCGGATCACTCCGGCCGCGAGCAGATCGCTCTGCGCGATGACCGCGGTCGGGCGGCGCGCCGGATCCGAGAAGACGACCCGGCCGGCGGCGAGTCCCTCGTCGATGAAGCTCCCGGCCGCGGCGTACGCTCGGGCATCCGGGAACACGTCCATGGCTCCCGCGAGGCGCTCGCGGGTGACGTCGACCGCGATGGCGGTGTCGTCGCTCAGCCAGCCGCGCTGCCACCCGGCGCGCGCGGGGAGCCCCACGACTGCGACGTCGCGATGGCCGAGCGCCC
>NZ_RRYE01000222.1 GCF_004010105.1 Microbacterium sp. CPCC 204701 | reverse complement strand
GACATCGGCCGCTCCTGCGCCCGCGTCCGAACCGACGAGCGCCGGCTCGGCTGCACCATCGGGCGCCTCTGGCCCATCGCCCTCGGGAGCCGGGCCGCCGTCGCCGTCGTCGCGGCGTCGCGCCTCGCGGCGCTCCTTCGCCCCTTCGACGAGGTTGTAAAGCGTCGGCAGCACGAGCAGGGTCAGCACCGTGGACGACACCAGGCCGCCGATCACGACGATCGCGAGCGGCTGCGAGATGAAACCGCCGTGCCCGGTGATGCCCAGCGCCATCGGGGTGAGAGCGAAGATCGTCGCGAGCGCCGTCATGAGGATCGGCCGCAGCCGTCGGGCGCCTCCCGCGATGGTCGCGTCGTGGGCCGACAGACCCTTCTCGCGGTACTGGTTCACGAGGTCGACGAGCACGATCGCGTTCGTCACCACGATGCCGATCAGCATCAGCACGCCGATCAGCGAGGCGACGCCGAGCGGCACGCCGGTGGCGATCTGCAACAGGATCGCGCCGGTCGCCGCGAACGGCACGGAGATCAGCAGAAGCAGCGGCTGGCGCAGCGACTTGAAGGTCGCCACCATCACGATGTAGACGATGAGGATCGCGGCGAGGAGAGCGAGTCCCAGCTGCGAGAACGAGTCCTGCTGCTGCGAGACGACACCGCCCAGCGACGCGTCGGCGGATGCCGGCAGTTCGGCGTCCGCGATCGCCTCGGTGACCGCCGTCGTGGCGGCGGTGAGGTCGTCGGTCGACGGCGTGATCGTCACCGTCGCGGTGCGCTGGCCGCGCTCGGTGGTGATGGATGCCGGACCCTCGCTCTCTTCGACGGTCGCGACCTCCTCGAGCGGAACCGGTCCGGCCGCGGTCGGCACCGGCATCTGCCGCAGTTCGTCCAGCGACGCAGGCGTCTGGGGCGCCGCGAGGTACACCGTGAGCGACGTGTCGTCGATCTCGGCCGTGCCGATCGACCGCGGCTGCATCGTGTTCGAGACGAGCGCGCCGACGGCGACCTCCGACAGGCCGAGCGAGGCGGCGGCGTCGCGGTCGACGACCACGGCGATGTAGGGGAGCGAGGCCGACAGGTTGCTCGACACCTGGCCGATGCCGTCGAGGCCGTCGACCGAGTCGACGACCGCGTCGGTGGCCTCCTGCAGGGTGTCGGCGTCGGGCGCGGTGACGTCGATCTCGATGTCGCTGGATCCGAAGCCGCCGCCCGCGGCGGCCACGGTGACCTCGCCGACGTCGTCGAGGTCGGCGACGGCCTGCTGGACGTCCTCGCGGATCGCGACCTGGTCGGCATCGGGGTCGGTGGTGATCGAGTACGTGATACCGGCGCCGCCGCCCGAGAAGGCGTCGCGCAGCGGAGAGCCGCTCGAGCCGATCGAGACCTGGACCGTCTCGATTCCCGGGATGCCGATGAGCGCGTCCTCGACCTTCTGCGCGGCCTCGTCCTCGGCGTCGAGGCTCGGCGAGGCGCCGATGTCCTGCGTGACCGTGAAGGTGTTCTGGCCCGAGTCGCCGAGGAAGTTCGTCTTCATGAAGGGCGCCGCGGCGGCCGTGCCGACGAGCACGAGCACCGCGAGCAGCAGGGTCACCCACGAGTGCTTGAGCGTCCACCGCAGGATCGGCAGGTACGACTTCTGCAGCCGCGACGGCGGGGCGTCAGCCGCCTCGGGGTCGACCTGGTTGCCGTCGGCGTCGAGCAGCGGCTTGCCGGGCTTCAGGAACCAGTACGCCAGCACCGGCACGATGGTGAGCGCGACCAGCAGCGACGCCGACATCGCGACGGTCACAGTGAGGGCGAACGGCCGGAACAGCTCCCCGGTGATGTCGCCGACGAACGCGATCGGCAGGAACACGGCGACCGTCGTGATCGTCGACGACGTGATGGCGGTCGCGACCTCGCGCACCGCGAGCGTGATCGAGCGGAGCTTGTCGGCATCCCCGACGTAGTGGCGCTTGATGTTCTCGATCACCACGATCGAGTCGTCGACCACGCGCCCGATCGCGATGGTGAGCGCGCCGAGGGTCAGGATGTTGAGCGAGTACCCGAACGCCTGGATGCCGATGAAGGTGATGAGCACGCTCGTCGGGATCGAGATCGCCGCGACCAGCGTCGAGCGCACCGACAGCAGGAACACGAAGATCACGAGCACCGCGAACACCAGACCGAGCAGGCCCTCGACGGCGAGCGTCTCGATGGACTGCTCGATGTAGGGCGCCTGGTCGAACACCACGGTGAACTCTGCGCCGTCGAGCGACTCTTCCAGGTCGGGAAGCAGCGCGAGCACCGCATGCGACACGTCGACGGTGTTCGCCGCCGGGAGCTTCGTGATCGCGATGGTCAGGGCGGGCTCGCCGTCGACGCGCGAGACCGACGCGACCGGGTCGGTCTCCTGTGCGACGGTCGCGACATCCCCGATCGTGACCGCATCCGCGGCTGCCTGCTCGGGCGAGGTGGGCACCAGCGGCAGCGCCGCGATGTCGTCGACCGTCGTGATCTTCGACCCCGTCTGCACCGTCAGTGTCAGGTCGCCCTCGGTGACCTCACCGCCCGGGAACAGCACGCCGTTCTGCTCCATCGCGTCGGTGATCGCCTGCTGCGTGAAGCCGGCCTCGGCGAGCGCGGCCTGGTCGGGCGTCACCGTGATGCGCTGGCCGGCGCCGCCGACGATCGTGGCGGTGTTCACGCCGTCGATGTCTTCGAGGTCGGGAATGACGGATGCCTCGAGCTGCGCCTGGATCGCCTCTTCGTCGTCGTAGCCGGTCACCGCGAGCTGCACGACCGGGAAGTCGTCGATGCTCGCGGTCAGCACCTGCGGCTCGACGCCCTCGGGCAGCTGGTTCTCGATGCGGTTGATCGCCTGCGTGACCTTCTGCTCGGAGGTCGCCAGGTCGGTGCCGTATGTGAAGGAGGCCTGGATCACCGACGCATTGGTGGTGCTGGTCGCGCTGGTCGACTCCAGCCCCGGCACGCCTTGGATCGCGGTCTCGATGGGCGTCGACACGTCGTTGTTGACGACCTCGGGCGAGGCGCCCGGGTAGGTCGACACGATGATGAGCGCGGGGAACTCGATCGACGGGATCAATTCCTGCTTGAGGTTCGTCAGCGCGAGTCCGCCGAAGACGGCGGCCACGATCGTGATCAGCGCGATGAGCGCGCGGTTCTTGAGACTCAGGACGGCGAGGTTCGACACGGATGCCTTCGCTGGTGGATGGTGCAACGGATGATCTCGATACGCGAGGGCGTCTTTTCCGCCCTCGGCACTCGATCCAGCGGCGGGAGATGGCCCGCTCGGATACGGGAATGTATCGGGTTCAGTATTTCATGCGGTTCTCATCCGGCCGCCCCCGCGATCCAGCCGCCGAGCAGCAGCCCCGCTCCGGCGCCGATCACGGCGAGCGCGAGCGTGCCGAAGAGGTTGAGCGCGGCATCCCGCCACCGCCGCCGCTCGGCGAGCAGCACCGTCTCGACCGACACGGTGCTGAAAGTGGTGTAGCCGCCGAGCAGGCCGATGCCCGCCGCGACCGCGAGCTCAGGCGCGATCGTCGTGCCGAGCGCGGTGAGCAGGCCGAGCACGAAGGACCCCGACACGTTCACCACGAGGATCCCGACCGGGAACCGCCCGCCGTGCGCCGGCGTGAGCAGACGATCGGCGACGTACCTCAGCGCCGCCCCGAGGCCGCCCGAGACGGCGACGACGAGCATCAGCCACGCTCTCATTCCGCGACCTCCGGCGGCTCGACCTCGCCGGGGCGGTCCGCGATCCGGCGTCCGATGAAGAGCCCGGCGATCGCGCCGGCGACTCCTCCGGCGACGGATGCCGCGGCCAGCCCGACCGCGAGCATCGGGGTCGTGACCCACAGCGCCGTCTCGACCGCGAACGCGCTGTAGGTCGTGAACCCGCCCAGCACACCCGTGCCGAGGAGGGCCCGAGCGTGCGGATGGCGGTCGTCGAGCCAGCCCACCACGACCCCGAGCAGCAGCGAGCCGACGGTGTTGATCGCGAACGTGACCCACGGCACGACCCCGCCATCCCCGAGCGGCGCGACGATCGCCGCGCGCGCCAGCACCCCCAGGGTTCCCCCGACCGCCACGTACGCGAGCACGCGGGAGTCGATGCGCCGGGGCATGGGTTCACGCTACCCGGGCGCTGCGGGCGACGCGCCCGCCGTTCGTGTCGCAGGAGATTCCACGGCCGCGCCCCCGGGACGCCCGCCCGCGCGGTCGGAAGCCGCGAAGCGTCCTGTCTCACGCACCCGCTGGCGCCACCGTCGCCCGGGCGCCGGTTCAGCGGCCAGGGCTCAGCAGGGCGCGGATCGCCGATTCGGGCGCGATCGTGAGGTCGAGCAGCGTGCCGTTGCGGTAGCGCGTGAACACGCGAGGATCGATGTACGACCCGCGTGCGACGGAAGGCGTGTTCCCCAGCGCCTCGGCGGTCACCCGAACAGCCAGCGCCTCGGCGCGCTTGCGGTCTCGCTCGGTGTCGACCGTGCCGATGCGCGCGAGCGCCTCGGCCGCGAGGATCGTCCCTCGCAGTGTGCGAAAATCCTTCGCGGTGAACTTCTGGCCGGTGAGCGACCGGACGAACTCGTTGACCTCGGCCGCCGTCAGCGGCACGCGCTTCCGGCCGCGCGACCAGGCGAGCAGCGGCGATCGCGGCCGCCCGATCACGAGCACCTCCATCGACCGGGCGAGGTCTTCGTCGTCGATCTCGAGCTGCTGGCGCTGGCCGCTCTTGCCCGGGAACGAGAGGGTGACGAGCGAGCCGTCGACCCCGGCGTGTCGCCGCTGGAGCGTTGTGAGACCCCGGCTTCCGTGACGCACGAGGTACCGCTCGGCGCCGATGCGCGGCGCGGCCTGGTCGAGCAGCCGGAACGAGACGGCGAGCACGTGCTCGCGGTCCAGCGACGAGTGTCGGAGCAGCGTCGTCACGCGGGCGCGGGCACGCGGCAGCGCCTCGGCGAGCGCGAGCGCGCGGGCGAACTTGCCCCGGTCGCGGCCGGCCGTCC
>NZ_RRYE01000221.1 GCF_004010105.1 Microbacterium sp. CPCC 204701 | reverse complement strand
CCGGTCTCGGGTGCGGCTGCTTCCGGCTCGGCCGGCGCCGGCGCGGCGTTCGCCCGTCCGGGCACGGCGGGGCTCGCGTTCGACGCGATCGCGCCGGTGAACCGGCTCGTGGACGAGTTCCATGTGCCCGCGGGCTACGTGTGGCAGCCGATCATCCGGTGGGGCGACCCGCTGTTCTCGACCGCGCCGACGTTCGACATCGACAACCAGACACCTGAGGCACAGGCGCTGCAGTTCGGATACAACTGCGACTACATCGATGTCGTCGCCGACCCGAGCGGCAAGAGGGGAGTGCTCGTGAGTAACCACGAGTACTGCAACCCCGGCATCATGTTCCCCCCGTCGTCCGACCCGGCCGAGCTCCGTCGTCGCGGTGACATCTTCAAGGCCGCGCAGGGCATGGCGGTCGTCGAGATCACGCGCAAGCGCACCGGCGCCCCGTGGTCGTACGTCATGGACGGCAAGCGCAACCGCCGCATCACCGTCGAGACGGTGTTCGAGCTGACGGGCCCGGCCGCGGGCAGCGACCTGGTCAAGACGGCGGCCGACCCCGATGGCCGGTGGGTGCACGGTACGCTCGGCAACTGCGCCGGCGGCACGACGCCGTGGGGAACGATCCTCTCGGGCGAGGAGAACTTCAACGGCTACTTCGCGTGGGCGGCCGACACCCCCGCGCAGAAGCGCTACCAGGCCAGTGCCTCGACCTCGACCTCCACCGGCTGGGAGACCTACGACCCCCGCTTCGACGCGCACAACCCGGACTACGTCAACGAGCCCAACCGGTTCGGCTACATCGTCGAGATCGACCCGCAGGACCCCGCCTCGACGCCGCGCAAGCACACCGCGATGGGCCGGTTCAAGCACGAGGGTGCGAACGTGATCGTGGCCGAGGACGGCCGCGTCGTGGCCTACATGGGTGACGACGAGCGCAACGACTACCTCTACAAGTTCGTCTCGAAGAACAGGATGTCGGGATCGCGCAAGAAGAACCTGGATCTGCTCAGCGAGGGCGACCTGTACGTCGCGAAGTTCTCGGGCAATTCGCCCGCGAACGAGATCCTCGGCTCCGGCGCGCTGCCGGGCGACGGTCTGTTCGACGGCTCGGGCCAATGGATCCCGCTGACGCGGAACGGCGAGAGCGTCGTCCCCGGCTTCTCGACCGAAGAGGTCCTCGTCTATACGCGACTGGCGGCGGATGCCGTGGGCGCGACCAAGATGGACCGTCCGGAGGACGTCGAGCCGAACCCGAAGACCGGCAAGGTCTACCTCGCGCTGACGAACAACACGGCTCGGTCGGTCGCGAACCTCGATGAGGCGAACCCGATCACGGGGAACCGCTACGGCCACGTCATCGAGATGACCGAGACCGCCGGTCAGGTTGGGACGACCTTCGGCTGGAGCATCCTGCTGCTGTGCGGCGACCCGGCCGTGTTCGCGAACTCGTACTTCGCCGGGTTCCCCAAGGAGCTCGTCTCGCCGATCTCGTGCCCCGACAACGTCGCGTTCGACTCGGAGGGCAACCTCTGGATCTCGACCGACGGCGCCCCGAGCACGATCGGCTACAACGACGGGCTCTTCCTCGTTCCGCTCGAGGGGCCTGAGCGCGGCCACGTGCAGCAGTTCCTCTCGGTGCCGCGCGATGCCGAGACCTGCGGCCCCGTGATCCACGACCGCGAGGGGCTCGTGTTCGTCGCGGTGCAGCACCCCGGCGAGGACGGGTCGTTCGCCGCGCCGACGTCGCGCTTCCCCGACTACGGCTCCACGGTTCCCGGTTCCGCGCCGAACGCGCCGCGTCCGTCGGTCGTGCAGGTCTACCGCCCGTAGTGCACCGGGCGTGCGCGGCATCGGGCCGCGCACGCCCGGTCACAGCCTCGCGTAGCGTGCCCTGGCGAACAGGAACAGCCCGTACGCGAGCAGGCCGATGCCGACGGCGCCGCCGAGCCACCGGCCGTACGGCAGTTCGAGGAGTGCGTTCACCGCACCGTCCATGCCACCGGCGACATCCGCGTCGAGGGTGACGGATGCCACGACGAGCAGTGCGCCGACGATCACGAGTGCGATGCCCTTCGCGATGTACCCGACGCCGCCGACGACGGTCACTGCGATGCCGGGCGGGCCGGGAGGGATGCCCGTGTGCTCCCGGAAGCGCCGCATCGTCCCGAAGCCGGTGAACGTCGCGCCGGCGATCGCGACGCCCAGGCCAATGGCTCCCAGCAGGAGTGGGCCGCCCGATGCCGCGATGAGGTCTCCGCTCAGCGTCTCGACGGACCGCTCGCCGTTGGGATGTGCGCCGGCGGCCACCACCGCCGCGATGACTCCGAGCGCCGCGAACGCGACCACCTGACCGACTTCGCCGAGTCGCCGTGCCCACTTCTTGGCGCTGCTGTCGCCCCGCGCCAGCATCGCCTCGAAGACGTGATAGGCCGCGAGCGCCCACAGCGCCACCGCCAGCACCCACAGCACCACGAAGCCGAGGGGCGCGGCGGCGACCGCCTTGAAGGCGCCGGTCTGATCGCTCTCGCCCTCGCCGCCGAAGGTCACGACGAGCACGATCGTCCCGGTCAGCAGGTGCACCAGCCCGTCTGCCGCGTAGCCGGCGCGCGCGAGGGTTCGCAGCGCGGGGTTCGCCTCCGCATCGCGGGCGACGTGCCTCGTGGCCGTGTTCACCTCACCACGCTAGGGTCCTGCGCGCGTCCTCGGCGCGGGCTTGACGCCGAGCGGCCCACGTGTCATTCAGCGCGAGGTGAGTCGCGGAGGTGGTCGCGATGCTTTTCGCCCTGACGGAGCTGGGTGCGAAAGTCGATCGGGCCGGTGACGGTGAGTTCGTCCTCCCACACCTCGATCCCGGTCACGTCCGCGAGCCGGTCGCGCGTGAACACGGGATCGCGCCCTGAGCGGCGCTGGGCCGTGTAGTCCTTGAGGAGGCGGAACGCGATCCCCGAGAGCAGCCCGATCGCGACGAGGTTCGTGAGCGCCATCAGGCCCATCACGCCGTCGGCGAAGTTCCAGACGAGTTCGGCGCCGACGACGGATCCCGCCAGCACCGCCACCACGACGAGGGCCCGGTATGCGGTGAGGATGCCGCGATTCGGATTGATGAACTCGATGTTCGATTCGCCGTAGTAGTAGTTGCCGAGGATCGAGGAGAACGCCAGCAGGAACACGATGATGCTGAGCGCGATGCTCGACCACGATCCGAGCGTGCTCACGAGCGCCCCTTGCGTGAGCCCGATGCCGCGCTGCGCGTCGCCGAGGTCGGGCACCGAGACCAGGATGATGAACGCGGTGATCGAGCAGACCAGGAACGTGTCGAAGTACACGCCGAGCGTCTGGACGAGGCCCTGCTTCACGGGGTGCGTCACCGCGGCGCTCGCCCCCGCGTTCGGGGCCGACCCGAGACCCGCCTCGTTCGAGAACATGCCGCGCTTGACGCCGGTGAGCACGATGTATCCGAACGCCGCGCCGACGACCTCGTTGAACCCCCACGCCTGCGTGAAGATCTCGGCGAACACCGTCGGGAGGCGGTCGATGTGGAGCGCGACGACGACGAGCCCGAGCAGCAGGTACGTCAGGGCCATGATCGGGACCAGCAGCTGCGTGACCGAGGCGATACGGCGCACGCCGCCGAAGACGACGAGGCCCGTGAGGGCCGCGACGACGATTCCGATGACCCACGGCAGCCACCCCGGCGCGCCGTCGCCGATCGTGGCGGTCACCGTCGCCGCGATGGTGTTCGCCTGCAGCGAGCTGAACGCGAAGGGGAAGCACACGATGAGGATGATCGCGAACCAGATCCCGAGCCAGCGCGCCTTCAGGCCCCGCTCCATGTAGTACGCCGGACCGCCGCGGAAGCCGTCCTTGTCGCGGACCTTGAACAACTGCGCCAGGGACGACTCGATGAAGCTCGACGCCCCTCCGATGAACGCCATCAGCCACATCCAGAACACCGCGCCCGGGCCGCCCAGGGCGATCGCCGTTCCGACGCCGGCGATGTTCCCGACGCCCACCCGTGAGGCCGCCGAGATCGTGAACGCCTGGAACGCCGAGACCGATTGAGGATCGCCGCCGGCGTTGCGCGGTGTCTTGTCGGTGAGGGTGCGGAACATCTCCGGGATCAGCCGGAACTGGACCACCCCCGACCGAACCGTGAAGTACAGCCCGAGCAGCACCACCACTGGCAGAACGAGCCAGGTCCAGAGCCGGTCGCCCCACAACAGCAGCCATTCGTTCAGCGCATCCATGGGCACAGTATGGCGGCGAGCGACGCTCGGCGACAGGTGCCGCAGGGGTGCCGCACATATCATGGGGCGGATGATCCGCGAGGCCCGCCGTGCGCGCGCGGCCGGCTGGAGCATCGCCCCGCGACTGGTCGGCGGTGCGCCGCCGGTCGTGCTCGTCGTCGTCGGCGCGCTGTCGCTGCTTGTGGGCCTGCTGATCGTGACGCGCCCGCTGACCTCGCTGCTGCTGCTCACGGTCTATGTGGGTCTCAGCGCGGTGTTCGCCGGGGTCGCGCGCTTCCTCAGCGCGCCGGATTCGCCGCTGTGGTCGCGTGTGGTCTTCGGAGCCGTGTGGGTGGTACTGGGGCTGGCGGTCCTCATCGGCCTCGGACGCACGCTCGATCTCCTCCCCGAGCTGATCGCGGTGCTGCTGGTGCTCGGCGGTCTCGCCTCGCTGTATGACGCCCTCGCCCGCGGGCGCATCAGCCAGCGCATCCTCGCCGCGGCGTGGGGCGCCGCGCAGATGGTGTTCGGCGTGCTGGCCTTCGCGTGGCCGGACGTGACCGTGCTGATCGTCGCGATCGTGTTCGGCGTGCGGACGATCGTCTTCGGTGCGACGCTGCTGGTGCAGGCCCTGCGCGCGTTCGTCGCCGGGCGCCGAAGCGTGGGGGCGGCCGAGATGGCCGTCGATGCGGTGACGGCGGACGGGACGGATGCCGAAGGCGCGGTCTCGTCGACGGATGCCGGTGCCGCCATGGCGGTGCACGTCCCGGCGCGAACGGGCTCGGCG
>NZ_RRYE01000220.1 GCF_004010105.1 Microbacterium sp. CPCC 204701 | reverse complement strand
TTTTCTGGTGGGGTTGTGCATCATTTTTTTATGGAGAGTTTGATCCTGGCTCAGGATGAACGCTGGCGGCGTGCTTAACACATGCAAGTCGAACGGTGAAGCCCAGCTTGCTGGGTGGATCAGTGGCGAACGGGTGAGTAACACGTGAGCAACCTGCCCCTGACTCTGGGATAAGCGCTGGAAACGGCGTCTAATACTGGATATGTATCACGGCCGCATGGTCTGTGGTTGGAAAGATTTTTCGGTTGGGGATGGGCTCGCGGCCTATCAGCTTGTTGGTGAGGTAATGGCTCACCAAGGCGTCGACGGGTAGCCGGCCTGAGAGGGTGACCGGCCACACTGGGACTGAGACACGGCCCAGACTCCTACGGGAGGCAGCAGTGGGGAATATTGCACAATGGGCGCAAGCCTGATGCAGCAACGCCGCGTGAGGGATGACGGCCTTCGGGTTGTAAACCTCTTTTAGCAGGGAAGAAGCCTTCGGGTGACGGTACTTGCAGAAAAAGCGCCGGCTAACTACGTGCCAGCAGCCGCGGTAATACGTAGGGCGCAAGCGTTATCCGGAATTATTGGGCGTAAAGAGCTCGTAGGCGGTTTGTCGCGTCTGCTGTGAAATCCCGAGGCTCAACCTCGGGCCTGCAGTGGGTACGGGCAGACTAGAGTGCGGTAGGGGAGATTGGAATTCCTGGTGTAGCGGTGGAATGCGCAGATATCAGGAGGAACACCGATGGCGAAGGCAGATCTCTGGGCCGTAACTGACGCTGAGGAGCGAAAGGGTGGGGAGCAAACAGGCTTAGATACCCTGGTAGTCCACCCCGTAAACGTTGGGAACTAGTTGTGGGGTCCTTTCCACGGATTCCGTGACGCAGCTAACGCATTAAGTTCCCCGCCTGGGGAGTACGGCCGCAAGGCTAAAACTCAAAGGAATTGACGGGGACCCGCACAAGCGGCGGAGCATGCGGATTAATTCGATGCAACGCGAAGAACCTTACCAAGGCTTGACATACACCGGAACGCCCTAGAAATAGGGAACTCTTTGGACACTGGTGTACAGGTGGTGCATGGTTGTCGTCAGCTCGTGTCGTGAGATGTTGGGTTAAGTCCCGCAACGAGCGCAACCCTCGTTCTATGTTGCCAGCACGTAATGGTGGGAACTCATGGGATACTGCCGGGGTCAACTCGGAGGAAGGTGGGGATGACGTCAAATCATCATGCCCCTTATGTCTTGGGCTTCACGCATGCTACAATGGCCGGTACAAAGGGCTGCAATACCGTGAGGTGGAGCGAATCCCAAAAAGCCGGTCCCAGTTCGGATTGAGGTCTGCAACTCGACCTCATGAAGTCGGAGTCGCTAGTAATCGCAGATCAGCAACGCTGCGGTGAATACGTTCCCGGGTCTTGTACACACCGCCCGTCAAGTCATGAAAGTCGGTAACACCTGAAGCCGGTGGCCCAACCCTTGTGGAGGGAGCCGTCGAAGGTGGGATCGGTAATTAGGACTAAGTCGTAACAAGGTAGCCGTACCGGAAGGTGCGGCTGGATCACCTCCTTTCTAAGGAGCTTCTGGCGCTCTTCGGGGCGTCCAGGCGCCAGTTCACCACCGGATGTGTGGTGCTGGTTTGCTCATGGGTGGAACATATGACGAGGCCTCTTCTGGTGGTCTTTCTGCTTAGTACGTCGTCTTCGGATGGTGGGAACGGTGGGGAGGGTGCTGGTGGGGGCGTGCACGCTGTTGGGTCCTGAGGGACCGGGCTTTGGGCCTTTGGGACTTCTGGGCTCATCCTGTCGCCGGTTTTGCTGGTGGGTGGGGTGGGTGCCGCCCGTACTTTGAGAACTACACAGTGGACGCGAGCATCTTAAAGAAGACGCTCTGCATGCTCTTCGGGGTGTGTGGGGTGTTGAATGTTCGATCCTTGATGGATCGGCTCATGTGATTTCAAGTCTTTAAGAGCAAACGGTGGATGCCTTGGCATCTGGAGCCGAAGAAGGACGTAGCAATCTGCGATAAGCCTCGGGGAACTGATAAGCAAGTTTTGATCCGAGGGTGTCCGAATGGGGAAACCCCGCCAGGGCGCGTGCGTGCCTGGTGACTCCCGCCTGAATATATAGGGCGGGTAGAGGGAACGTGGGGAAGTGAAACATCTCAGTACCCACAGGAAGAGAAAGCAACCGCGATTCCGTTAGTAGTGGCGAGCGAAACCGGAACAGGCTAAACCGAGTACGTGTGATATCCGGCAGGAGTTGCGTATTCGGGGTTGTGGGACTTTCCGTGCTGTTCTGCCGAGCAGCGAACGTGATGCGTCGATATAGGTGAACGGTCTTGAAAGGCCGGCCAGAGTGGGTGCCAGCCCCGTAACTGAAATGTCGGACGCAGCGTGGAGAGGATCCCAAGTAGCACGGGGCCCGAGAAATCCCGTGTGAATCTGTCAGGACCACCTGATAAGCCTAAATACTCCCAGATGACCGATAGCGGACAAGTACCGTGAGGGAAAGGTGAAAAGTACCCCGGGAGGGGAGTGAAATAGTACCTGAAACCGTTTGCTTACAAACCGTTGGAGCCTCCTTAGTAGGGGTGACAGCGTGCCTTTTGAAGAATGAGCCTGCGAGTTAGCGATATGTGGCGAGGTTAACCCGGGTGGGGTAGCCGTAGCGAAAGCGAGTCTGAATAGGGCGATTCAGTCGCATGTCCTAGACCCGAAGCGAAGTGATCTATCCATGGCCAGGCTGAAGCGACGGTAAGACGTCGTGGAGGGCCGAACCCACTTAGGTTGAAAACTGAGGGGATGAGCTGTGGATAGGGGTGAAAGGCCAATCAAACTTCGTGATAGCTGGTTCTCTCCGAAATGCATTTAGGTGCAGCGTTGCGTGTTTCTTGCCGGAGGTAGAGCTACTGGATGGCCGATGGGCCCTACAAGGTTACTGACGTCAGCCAAACTCCGAATGCCGGTAAGTGAGAGCGCAGCAGTGAGACTGTGGGGGATAAGCTTCATAGTCGAGAGGGAAACAACCCAGACCACCATCTAAGGTCCCTAAGCGCGTGCTAAGTGGGAAAGGATGTGGAGTTGCTTAGACAACCAGGAGGTTGGCTTAGAAGCAGCCACCCTTGAAAGAGTGCGTAATAGCTCACTGGTCAAGTGATTCCGCGCCGACAATGTAACGGGGCTCAAGCACGCCACCGAAGCTGTGGCATTGACATTATTGGTAGGCCTTCGTGGTCCAGCCGTGTTGATGGGTAGGAGAGCGTCGTGTGGCGAGTGAAGCGGCGGGGTGACCCAGCCGTGGACGCCACACGAGTGAGAATGCAGGCATGAGTAGCGAAAGACGTGTGAGAAACACGTCCTCCGAAAGACCAAGGGTTCCAGGGTCAAGCTAATCTTCCCTGGGTAAGTCGGGACCTAAGGCGAGGCCGACAGGCGTAGTCGATGGACAACGGGTTGATATTCCCGTACCGGCGAAGAACCGCCCCAATCAATCCAGTGATGCTAAGTGTCCGAATCCCGGTGACGGATCCCTTCGGGGTGATGCGCCGGGCCTAGCACACGACCCTATGCTGGTGCGGTTAGCGTATTAACAGGTGTGACGCAGGAAGGTAGCCCATCCCGGGCGATGGTTGTCCCGGGGCAAGTGCGTAGGCCGAGAGATAGGCAAATCCGTCTCTCATTCAGGCTGAGACACGATGCGGATGAAAAGTGGGTGATCCTATGCTGCCGAGAAAAGCATCGACGCGAGGTTCTAGCCGCCCGTACCCCAAACCGACTCAGGTGGTCAGGTAGAGAATACCAAGGAGATCGAGAGAATCGTGGTTAAGGAACTCGGCAAAATGCCCCCGTAACTTCGGGAGAAGGGGGGCCATCGGCGTATTAGGACTTGCTCCGAAAGCGTTTGGTGGCCGCAGAGACTAGTGGGTAGCGACTGTTTACTAAAAACACAGGTCCGTGCCAAGTCGCAAGACGATGTATACGGACTGACGCCTGCCCGGTGCTGGAAGGTTAAGAGGACGGGTCAGCCGCAAGGCGAAGCTCAGAATTTAAGCCCCAGTAAACGGCGGTGGTAACTATAACCATCCTAAGGTAGCGAAATTCCTTGTCGGGTAAGTTCCGACCTGCACGAATGGCGTAACGACTTCCCAACTGTCTCAACCGCGAACTCGGCGAAATTGCATTACGAGTAAAGATGCTCGTTACGCGCAGCAGGACGGAAAGACCCCGTGACCTTTACTACAGCTTGGTATTGGTGTTCGGTGTGGCTTGTGTAGGATAGGTGGGAGACTGTGAAGCGGATACGCCAGTATTCGTGGAGTCGTTGTTGAAATACCACTCTGGTCACTCTGGATGTCTAACTTCGAACCGTGATCCGGTTCAGGGACAGTGCCTGGTGGGTAGTTTAACTGGGGCGGTTGCCTCCCAAAGAGTAACGGAGGCGCCCAAAGGTTCCCTCAACCTGGTTGGCAATCAGGTGGCGAGTGTAAGTGCACAAGGGAGCTTGACTGTGAGACTGACAGGTCGAGCAGGGACGAAAGTCGGGACTAGTGATCCGGCAGTGGCTTGTGGAAGCGCTGTCGCTCAACGGATAAAAGGTACCTCGGGGATAACAGGCTGATCTTGCCCAAGAGTCCATATCGACGGCATGGTTTGGCACCTCGATGTCGGCTCGTCGCATCCTGGGGCTGGAGTAGGTCCCAAGGGTTGGGCTGTTCGCCCATTAAAGCGGTACGCGAGCTGGGTTTAGAACGTCGTGAGACAGTTCGGTCCCTATCCGCTGCGCGCGTAGGAAGTTTGAGAGGATCTGACCCTAGTACGAGAGGACCGGGTTGGACGAACCTCTGGTGTGCCAGTTGTACTGCCAAGTGCACCGCTGGTTAGCTACGTTCGGGATGGATAACCGCTGAAAGCATCTAAGCGGGAAGCCGGCCTCAAGATGAGACTTCCATACCCTACGGGGTGAGAGGCTCCCAGCCAGACTACTGGGTTGATAGGCCAGATGTGGAAGCACGGCAACGTGTGCAGCTGACTGGTACTAAT
>NZ_RRYE01000022.1 GCF_004010105.1 Microbacterium sp. CPCC 204701 | reverse complement strand
AGCGCGGCCTCTGCGACCGCGGCGAAGAACGCCGCGCGCGCGTCGGGGTCTGCCGGGGCGGCGGGGCCGAGCTCGACCTCCCACTCGTGCCATGCGCGCTCGGCGCCGGAGCGCTCGTCGCGCGTGCGCACCCGATCGTCGGCGAACTCCGCGATCACGCGCTCCGACGCGTCGAGGAGGAAGTACACGGTGCGCGCGTTCCGGATGCGCGCGAGCGGCAGGAACGGGGCATCCGTCACCGCCGCCAACTCGGCACGCACCGGCTCGGGGACGACATCCGCCTCGCCGAGGGGCCACTGCAGCTCGGAACGGCCTCCGTCGGCACCGCGCGGCCCCTTGATGTGCCACCCGGCGTCGGGCCCGCCGGTGCGGCGCCGCAGCGCGAACCCTGCTCGCGCGAGCGAGCGCCGGTCGTCGTCGAAGTACGCGGCATCGAGTTCGCGGTGCTCGCCGGCGGTCACCCTGGCGACGCCGGGGACCGCCGACCAGTCGGGCACGGCCGTGCCCTCGTCGACGTCGAACTTCAGCTCGACCTCGACCGACCGTGAGGGCACCGCGGCGCCGGGCTCAGCCGTCACGCCCGTCCGGGTTCGGGTCGATGTCTTCGGTGGCCTCGACGTACTCGAAGCGGACCTCGGTGGGGCCGTCGCTCTCACCGGTGTTGCTCTCGCCGCCGTCGCGGCGATAGACGAGCTGCCCCTCGCCGTAGGGGACGATGTACGAGTCGTTCGTGGTCGGGTCGAGCGGGACGATCTGTCCGTCCAGCGGACCGCCGTGCAGTCGTGCGATGGCCATGTGCCCAGCGTAGACCCGGGCGCCCCCACCACAGCGGGCTTGCGTGCCCCCGCGCCGTGGAGCAGCCGCGTGCAAGCGCTTCCAGCGTGTGCGCCTAGAATCGCGATCGTGAAGGCCATCCGAACGTTCACCGTCCGCCCCGTGCTCGCCGAATCCCTCGCTCCGCTCGGCCGCCTCGCCTCGAACTGGCGGTGGTCGTGGAGCCGCTCCACCCACGCCCTCTTCGCGTCGATGGATCCGGCGCTGTGGGACGCCGTCGGCGAGAACCCTTCCCGTATGCTCGGCGCGCTCGGCCAGCAGCGGCTGGACGAACTGGCACACGACGCCGACTTCGTGGCGCGCGTGCGCGCGGAGGACGAGCTCCTCACCGCCTACCTCGAGGGCGAGCGGTGGTATCAGCACCACGAGAGCCCGAAGCCGGTGCATATCGCGTACTTCTCCCCCGAGTTCGGGGTCGACGGCTCGCTCCCCCAGTACTCCGGCGGCCTCGGCATCCTGGCGGGCGACCACCTCAAGAGCGCGTCCGACCTCGGAGTGCCGCTGACGGGTGTCGGCCTCTTCTACCGCGCCGGCTACTTCCGCCAGGCGATCGGCGACGACGGCTGGCAGCGCGAGAGCTATCCGCTGCTCGACCCGTACGGACTCGGCCTGACGCTGCTGCGCGATGCAGGGGGCGCGCCGGTCGAGGTCGCCCTGGATCTTCCCGGCGACCGCCGGCTGCACGCGCGCGTGTGGGTCGCCGACATCGGCCGCGTCCCTCTGCTGCTGCTCGACTCCGAGACGCCGTCGAACTCCGACGACATGCGCCGCGTCACCGACCGGCTGTACGGCGGGGGCGGCGAGCACCGGCTGCTGCAGGAGCTGCTGCTCGGCGTCGGCGGCGTGCGCGCGGTGCGCGCGTTCAGCGAGAGCACCGGGCGTCCCGCGCCGGACGTGTACCACACGAACGAGGGGCACGCCGGGTTCCAGGGGCTGGAGCGGATGTCGGAGCTCATCACGGGCGACGGTCTGAGCTTCGACGAGGCCCTCGCGCAGGTGCGCGCCGGCACCGTCTTCACGACGCACACCCCGGTGCCGGCGGGCATCGACCGGTTCTCGCGCGACCTGATCGCCGATCACCTCGCGAGCGGGCTCTTCCGAGGCCTCGACGCCGGCCGCGCCATCGCACTGGGCCTCGAGACCTGGGAGGGCGGCGACCAGGGCGTCTTCAACATGGCGGTGCTGGGCCTTCGCCTCGGCCAGCACGCGAACGGCGTCTCGCTGCTGCACGGCGAGGTCAGTCGCGGCATGTTCGGGATGCTGTGGCCCGGCGTCGACCCGGACGAGGTGCCGATCACCTCGATCACCAACGGCGTGCATGCCCCGACCTGGGTGCACCCGTCGCTGAAGGCCCTGAGCGAGCGGACGTGGGGCGACGCGCACACCGACACCCACGACTGGACCGACCACGATGCCATCAGCGATGCCGAGCTGTGGGGCGTACGCCAGCAGATGAAGGGCGAGCTCGTGGCGGAGGCACGACGGCGGGTCGCGGCTGGGTTCACGCGCCCAGAGGCTCCGCGCGACGCGCCAGCGCCGCGTGGAGGGAACGTGGGGACCGTCGCCAACGGGTCGGGCGTCACGCCGTCGTGGGTCGAGGACCTCCTCGACCCGGACGTGCTCACGATCGGGTTCGCGCGGCGCGTGCCGACGTACAAGCGCCTGACGCTCATGCTGCGTGACCCCGAGCGTCTGACGCGCCTGCTCACCGACCCGGAGCGTCCGGTGCAGATCGTGATCGGCGGCAAGTCGCACCCGGCCGACGACTCGGGCAAGATCCTCATCCAGCAGCTGGTGCGCTTCAGCCGCGACCCGCGGGTGCGCGGTCGGATCGTGTTCCTGCCCGACTACGACATCGCGCTCGCCAAAGATCTGTACCCGGGCTGCGACGTGTGGCTCAACAACCCGCTGCGGCCGCTCGAGGCGTGCGGCACGAGCGGTATGAAGGCGGCCCTGAACGGCGCCCTGAACCTGTCGATCCTCGACGGCTGGTGGGACGAGTGGTTCGACGGCGAGAACGGCTGGGCGATCCCCACCGCCGACACCGCCTCGAACGACGAGGAGCGCGACGACGCGGAGGCGGCGGCGCTGTACGACCTCATCGAGCACCAGCTCGTGCCGCGTTTCTACGAGCGCGAGGGCGGCATCCCGACCGGGTGGCTGCGCATGGTGCGCCACACCATGACCGAGCTCGGCAGGAAGGCGTCGAGCGACCGCATGGTGCGGGAGTACGTCGAGCGCCTCTATGTGCCTGCCGCGGAGCGCGACGTTGCTCTGCGCGCCGACGGTTTCGCGCAGGCGAAGGAGCTCGCCGCCTTCGTGCTGCGTGTGAAGGATGCCTGGGGCCGGGTGTCGATCGCGAGCGTCGACAGCTCCGGCATCCCGCAGCAGGCGCAGGCGGGCGAGACGCTCGAGGTGCGCGCCGACGTGCGGCTCGACGGACTCTCGAGCGACGACGTCGCCGTGGAGCTCGCGTACGGCCGCACCGACGAGGACGACGCACTCGCGCGCGACCACTCGGTGCACCGGCTCTCCTCCGAGGGGCCTGCGGTGGACGGCATCACGACGTTCACCGGCTCGCTGCCGCTGACGGTGACGGGCACCTTCGGCTACACCGTGCGGGTCGTGCCATCGCATCCGCAGCTCGTCTCGCCGGTGGAGCTCGGCCTGGTCACCTACGCGTCCTGAGCGGACCTGCCTGCACAGAATCGGAGACCTTTCGCCGACACCCAGGCAACGGATGCCGCCACTCGGCGTGTCGCGCGGAAGCTCCGATTCCGTGCGGACACGCCCGGCGCCGGCGCGCCCGGGCGCATGTCGCCGGTCCAGCGGAGGATCGGGGCGGCGACGGCATCACGACGCGCATCCACGCGTACGCCGATCACCGCTACTTCGCCGCGCACGAGCTCGAGGTCACGCTCACCGGCGTGCGGCGCGCGCCCGTCTCGCACCCCGGCCGCATGCTGAAGACGTTCGTCGAGCGCTACGCCCGCTGGGCGCGCTGCGCGGGGCGGGCTCAGCCCGCGGGTGGAGTGACGATGCGCGAGACGGATGCCTCGGCCACCGGCCGGAATCCCTCCAGCTCCCCTGCGAGGCCGATGTCGGCCAGGACGAGCTCTCCGGCGAGCTCGGGCCCACGCCGGCGGACGAGTCCGGCCTTGACCGCGCCGAACGTGACGGTGACGGAAGCCGGGAGGACGGCATCCCCCGCCTCGCCGGTGTCGGGTTGGAGGCCGCTGGGAAGATCCACCGCGATCACCTGCGAACGCCCGGTGCGCACAGCCGGCAGCAGAGCCTCGACGGCCTCGCGGGCGCTGCCGCGCAGCGCAGGGTCGACGGCCCCGAGGCCCAGGATGCCGTCGAGGATCAGGCCGTAGTCGCCGGACGCCTCGCGCACGGCAGGCATCTCGACGCGCCGTGCGCCCGCGCCGAGCGCGGCGGCCAGCCCCACCTCGTGGACGCGCACGCCGACGGTCAGCACGTCGACGTCGAAGTCCTCGGCGAGAAGTGCCGCCGCGTACAGCGCATCACCGCCGTTGTCGCCGCTGCCGGCAAGCACCAGGAGGTGCTTCGCGTGAGACATTCGCAGGGCACGCGGCGGCTCGGTCGCCGGCACGACAGCCTCGTGATCGTCCTCGAAGACTTCGCGCACGACCTCGGCGAGCGCGGACGCGGCGCGTGCCATGAGCGGCTGGCCGGCCGCAAGCAGTGGGGACTCGGCGATGCGCACCTGCTCGGCGGTGAACGCCGGCACGCGAATCACGACTTCGCCCTCTCGGCGTCGGCCACGTCGCGCGCACGGCGCAACTCCTCGGTGGCGGCCGTGATCGCGTCCTCGGCTCGTCGCACGCGCCGCAGCGCGAAAGTCGGCGAGCCGTGGCGCTCGCGTACGCGATCGATACGCTCGCGCTCCGCCACGATGACCCATGTCGACGCGAGCAGGATCACTTGAGCCGACAGGTTGATCCACAGCAGCAGCGCGATGAGGGCGGCGAAGGACGCGAGGAGCGGATTCGCGCCGGCGCCCCGGACGAACAGACTCGAGAGCTGCTGGAGCACCGTCAGTCCCACCGCACCGAGGAAGGCTCCCGCCCACAGTGAGCGGGGGCTGGCACGTACACCGCTGAGCGTGGCGAACGCGAGCGCCACGAGGGCCATATCGAGGGCGAAGACGACGATGAGCGACACTCCCCTGACCGCCAGGTCAGCGAGGCCGCTCCTGCCGATCCCCACCCAGTCGAGTGCGGCGCCGACGAACGCGGTGCCGATGAACGTCGCGCCCGCCGACAGAACCAGCCCACCGCCGATCGCGACGGCCAGCAGCAGGTTGCGCAGCAGCACCCAGACGAAGAAGCCGTCGTCGTGCACGTCATCGGCGAGTGTGCGCAGCGCGGCACGCAGGGATCCGATCGCTCCGATCGCAGAGCCCACAAGGGCGACGAGAGCGATCACGCCCGTGATGGTGAAGCCATCCGGGGCCTCGATGTCGGAGACGTCGATGAGACCGCCTTCGCCGACGAGGCCGGGAATCGCGGCATCCACTGCCCCCACCAGCGACGCCCACGCGTCGGGGTTGTCGCTCAGCCAGATCGCTGCGAACGAAAAGCCCAGGAGCACTCCCGCGAACAGCGAGAAGAGGGCGCGATACGTGATGCTGTCGGACAGCATCAGACCGCGCCGCTCGGAGTAGTGCAGCCACACCCGCACGACACGGATAGAAAGCGCCCACGCAGTCATCCGCGCGAGAAGCCCTGGACGAACCTCTACGGGTTCTCGCTCCGGCGTGGTCGACGTCATGGCGATCAGGTTATCGGGGCGCCGGCGGCGCGAATCGGGGATTGACGCCAGCGCGCGGATGGGGCAGATCCTATGATGAGCGAGAGGGGGGTGGCCTGTGAAAGGACTCGCCGAGACGCTCGTGCAGAACGGAGTCGTCGACGCCGACGACATGTCTGCGATCGTCGCACGCACCGGTGAGGGTCCGGCACTTCGTCATGAGCTCGTGACGACACAACTCGCGACCGAGGCCCAGATCGCCGAGGCGGTCGCCGAGCGATCCCGGCGCCCATACATCGACCTCAGCAGCGCGAGCCTCGATCCGGAGGTCGTCGCGCTGGTGCCCGCCGCGATGTGCCGCCGGTATCAGCTGATTCCGATCAGCCGGGGCCGGCGGCAGCTCATCGTCGGCATGCTCGACCCGGGCGATCTGATCGCGATCGACGATGTGGCGACGGCGACCGACCTCAATATCGTCCCCGTCGTCGTGGCCGCCGATGCGCTGGCGACCGTCTTCAGCCGGTTGCTGCGCTCGGACGAGGAGCTGAGCGACCTGTCGGAGCAGATCGGTGAGAGCGCCGCGACCGATGCCGGGCCGGCGAGCACCGAGACGCTGCAGGACCAGGTCGATGACGCACCGATCGTACGGTTCGTGAACCTGCTCATCACACAGGCGATCAGCGACCGCGCGAGCGACATCCACATCGAGCCCGGCGAACGGCACCTGGCCGTCCGGTACCGCATCGACGGCGTGCTGCACGAGATGCAGCGTGCCGACCGGGCCATCCAGGATGGCGTGATCTCCCGCCTGAAGATCATGGCGAACGTCGACATTGCCGAGCGGCGCCGACCGCAGGATGGCCGCCTGTCGGTCCGCCACGAAGACCGCCAGGTCGACCTGCGCGTGGCGACGCTTCCCACCGTGTGGGGCGAGAAAATCGTCATGAGGATCCTCGACAACTCCGGCACCGCGCTCGAGATGTCGCAGCTGCAGTTCTCAGCGATAAACGAGAAGCGCTTCCAGCAAGCCATCACCCGACCGCACGGCATGGTGCTGGTGACCGGACCGACGGGTTCAGGCAAGTCGACGACGCTCTACACGGCTCTGCGAACGGTGGCGAGCCCTCAGGTCAACGTCATCACCGTCGAGGATCCCGTCGAATACCGCATCGAGGGCATCAGCCAGGTACAGGTGAACCAGCGGGCGGGCCTGACGTTCCAGGCGGCCCTGCGATCGATCCTGCGTTCGGACCCCGACATCGTGCTCGTCGGCGAGATCCGCGACACAGAGACCGCGCGCATCTCGATCGAGGCGGCGCTCACCGGTCATCTCGTGCTCTCCACGCTGCACACGAACGACGCGCCAAGCGCGCTGACGCGCCTCGTCGAAATCGGCTGCGAGCCGTTCCTCGTCGGCACCGCGCTGTCAGCGGTGGTCGCCCAGCGTCTCGCGCGGCGCCTGTGCATGAACTGCCGCGCACCTCATGTCGAGGACGTGGATGCGCTGCGCTCGGTTGGCTTCCCGCACGATCCCGCCGACCTGCCGCAGCTGTACCGCGCCGTCGGATGCTCGGCCTGCTCGGGCACGGGGTACCGTGGGCGTGTAGCGCTGCACGAGGTCATGACCCTCACCGAGGGGCTCGAGCAGCTCACGGTGAGCCGCGCGACGGGCACCGAGATGCGTCAGCTCGCCCTCGAAGAGGGCATGGTCGCGCTTCGCGATGACGGCTTCAGCAAGGTCGCCCAGGGGATCACCACGGTGGACGAGATCATGCGCGTCGCGATCTGACCGTCGGCGTCACTGCCCGGACTGCCCCAACTCGCCGTAGATCGAGAAGATCGGCATGTAGAGCGAGACGACCATTCCACCGATGATGATGCCGATCCCGACGATCAGGATCGGCTCGATGGACGCCGTCAGTTGAGACGTCGCGGTCTCCACCTCGTTCTCGTAGAAATCGGCGATGCTCGCCAGCATGTCGGCCAGCGTCCCGGACTCCTCACCCACCGCCGTCATCTGCGCCACCATTGGCGGAAACACCGCCGCTTTGGCCAGCGGCGCCGAGAACGAGCGCCCCTGCTTCACCGACTCCTGGATCTCGCGCACCGCCTGCTCGATTTTCCAGTTATTCGACGCCGACCCGACGATCGACAGCGCCTGCACCAAAGGCACGCCGGCGTTGAGCATCATCGACAGGCTGCGCGTGAACCGTGCGACCGCGATCTTGGTGGAGAGAGGACCCATGACCGGGAGCTTGAGCTTCCAGGGATCAAGGATCCGCCGCACCCTCTCGGACCTTCGGTTGCGCACCCACCAGAGCCACGCCGCCATTCCGGCGACGATCAAGAGCGGGAGGAGCCAGATCATGTTGTTCGAGAGGGTGACCAGTATCTGGGTGGGCAGCGGCAGTTCGGATCCGAGGTTGGCGAACATCCCCTCGAAGATCGGCACTACGAAGGTCACCATGGCGATCACACCGAGAATCGCGATGACGAACACGATGATCGGGTACGTCGTCGCCGACTTGATCTTGCCCTGGAGCGCTGCTTCGCCCTCGTAGGTCTCAGCGACGGTCGAGAGCGACTGCCCGAGGAACCCACCCATCTCGCCGACGCGCACCATGCTGATCATCAGCGGCGGGAAGACCTCGGGATATGCCGCGAGCGCCTGCGAGAACGACGACCCCGATTCGACGCCTGCGTGTACGCCGACGAGCGCGCTCTGGAGCTTCTTGTCCTCTGCCTGCTCGATGAGGATGCTGAGTGTGCGCATGAGCGGGAGACCGGCATTGATCAGGCCGGCCATCTGCTTGGAGAACACGGCGAGGGTGCTCACCTTCACCCGCTTCTCGAACCCCGGGATCGCGATGTCGCGGTTGAGGCCGGTCTTGGATGCCGGGACCACCTGCAGCGGGGTCATGCCCTGCGCGCGCAGCTTCGCGGTGACGGCGCTCTCGCTCGGGGCCTCGAGCGTGCCCTTCACGATCGCCCCGCCCGTGCCGTCGACGGCGCGATAGGTGAACTCTTGAACGAGCGACATCAGCGACCCCACTCCGACGACGCCGCTTCCGGCATGTGAAACGCCCAGGCGTCGGCGTCGAGGTCTCGCGGGCGTACGCGCACCTCGTCGAACGACGCCGGATCCGTAGCGTACGACTTCGCCAGCGACATCGAGAGGCTCCCGTTCTCGACGAGCCGGCGCAGATCCTGGTCGAGTGTGTGCATGCCGAGGCTTCCACCCGCCTGCATCATCGAGTAGATCTGGCTGACCTGCCCCTCGCGGATGAGGTTGGCGATCGCCGGGGTGTTGATCAGAACCTCCGTCGCGATGACTCGTCCGTCGCTGTGCGCCATCGGCAACAGGGTCTGGCTGATGATGCCCTGCAGAGTGTCGCCCAACTGAGTACGCACCTGCGTCTGCTGATCCGGAGGGAACGCATCGACGATGCGGTTGATGGACTTTGCGGCACTCTGCGTATGCAGCGTCGAGAGCACGAGGTGGCCGGTCTCGGCAGCCGACAGCGCCGTCGAGATCGACTCTGGGTCTCGCAGTTCGCCGATGAGGATGACGTCGGGGTCTTGGCGCAGTACCCGGCGTAGCGCCTCGGCGAACGACTTCGTATCACTGCCGATCTCGCGCTGGTGGATGAGCGACATGCGGCTGGTGTGCTGGAACTCCACGGGGTCCTCGACGGTCACGATGTGCGCGGGCAGCGTCCGGTTGACGATGTCGAGCATCGCGGTAAGGGTGGTCGACTTTCCTGACCCGGTGGGGCCGGTGACGAGCACGAGTCCGCGCGGCTTGAGCACGAGATCCCGCGCGACGGCCGGCACCCCGAGCTTCTCGAGAGAGAACGCCTTGTCGGGAATGAACCGTAGCGCGACTGCGACATCTCCGAGCTGCCGGAACACGTTCACGCGGAATCGGGCGACGCCCGGCACCGTGTACGACAGATCGACTTCGCCCGACTCACGGAATTCCGCGATCTGCTCGTTGGTCATGAGGCCTCCGACGGTGCCATCGAGCCAGTTGGTCCCGGTGGGGTCGCTGAATCCGGGGATCGTCGCCAGGTCGCCCTTCACCCGCATCAGCGGAGGGTGGTTCGCTGTCAGATGGACGTCGGAGGCTCCCGCCCTACCCGCAGCGGCGAGCATCGCAGGCAGCGCGTTCGAGTCGTAGATCATGTCATTCCTCCGTGTGGATGAAGGCCAGCGCAGTGACTGTCAGGGTGCCGTCGGCGAGTGTGCCGTCGATGGGCGCGATCAACCGGGGCCCGCGTCCGAGGGCATCGACGAAGGCCGACGCCTGCGACGCGTCGCCGACTTCGACGACGATCGTGAGGGGCACCTGCTGCCACGGGCTCTCACCCGCCGGCGCGGTGTCATCCGGGGCTGAGGTGGAGCCGGTGGCGACATCCGTTCCCGCATCGGCAGCGGGCGCGGTCGCAGTCGGCTCGCTTCCAGGCGCTGCCGGCTCGGCGGCGGGAGCACCTGCCGCAGCGCCGTCGTCCGCGGTTCCCCGCGCCGACCATGCCTCGGGATCTCCTGCCGAGACGGACGTGATCGTCCCCCCGACCTCGGCGGCCGATGCGATGACGATCTCGAAGACGTCATCGAGTTGCGGGATCGCGGCGATCTGGCGGCGGAGGTCGGCCAATCCGGCCGTGACCTCATCCATCCGGTCGCGCTCGGCCGACAGCGTCTGCACCTGGACGTCGTAGATCTCGTTGGTCTGCGCGACGGCGCGAGCAGAGGCATCCGTCGTCTGCGACGACCCGTACATCGGCAGGGCGATCAGAGCGATCCCCGCTACGAGAACCGCGATGACGACGACCACGCCGAGCAGATTGATGAGCTGCTTCGGGAGGTTCACTCCGCGTCCTCCTCGGCATAGGCGCCCGTGTACAACGACTGGTCGAGGGCGATGCGGATCTCGTACGCGTACGCTCCGTCCTCGGCCGTTGCCTCCCATCCGTCTGCCTCGAGCACGGCCGGCATCGGCCGCAATGCTCGGACAAGCGGCACGATCTCGGTAGGAGTCGCGCTGCTGAGCGTGACCGTACCCGAGACGCCGACCTCGGCGGATGGGTCGTCACCCTGCGGAACCGGCCCGGGAGCGAGGCTGAAACCGGTGAGGGTGACCCCTGCAGGAAGCTGCTGCTGCACCGTCGCGATCAGCGGGCTCCACCGGAAGTCCGTCGCCATCGCGCCTGCGCGGAAGTCTCGCAGGTCAGATTCGAGGTCGAGTGCGCGTTGCACCTCTCCGAGCTCCGCGAGCTGACCGAGGAGGGAGGTCGTGCGCGCCTGCTCTACCGCGAGGCGCTGGGCGGCCACGACCTGCAGGCCGAACGCGAGACCGGATGCCACCACCACGGCGAGCAACGCCCCCACGAGCGCGCCGATCCAACGTTTGGCCAGCCGCGTCCGCTGACGGCGCTCGCTCTCGGCGCGCGGCATGAGGTTGACTCTCGGCGCGGCGCCCCACGCCTGAATCGCGGGATTCGCGGTCGCCATCAGCGGCCCTCCCCCATCGCCAGACCGACGGTCGCAACCAGATTGAGCGCATCTTCGCCATCGGGCAGCCTCTTGCCCGCCACGAGCTGCGCCACACCGAGGTGCTCGACCGGAACAGGGATGCTGTCGGCGAGGGCCTGCGCGACGCCCGGCGCCGCGGCCCCTGCCCCCGTGAGCATCACCCTCCGGATGGGCTGTCCGCCCGAGCGGTCGGCGTAGAAGGCGAGCGTGCCGCGCAGCCTCCCCACCAGATCGACGACCGCCGATTCCGACATCCCAACTTGACGCGGTGTCCGAGCGGCGGCTCGCAGGCGACGCGCGGGCGGTCCGTCGGGGGCGACCGGCACTGTCTCGAGCAGATCCTCCGCCGGGACAGCGGCCTCATCCGCCGTCGCGGCAAGCGCGGCGAGCTCGCGAGCGCGCACGGCCCCCGTGACGATGTCGACCGGTATGAACCGGACGAAGCGCGGGATCCCTCCCTCCATGACGGCCACGTAGCTCGTGTGATCTCCGAGATGGAAGGCGGCCACCGCCTCCTGCGGTGAACTGACACGCGCAACGGCGCGAGCCAGCCCGAAGGGGGCGAGGTCGACCACGTCCACCGTGAGCTTGGCCTTGGCGACCGCCGCGATCAGCTGCTCGACGGTCTCGGCGACGGCGGCGACGAGCAGCCCCGCCACCTGGTCACCTTCGTGTGACGCCGGGTAGAAGTCGAGCACCGCCTGCTCCAGTGGAACGGGAAGCAGGTCCTGCACCTGGTACGGCAAAGCTTGACGGAGCAGATCGGGGCGCATCGCGGGGGCGGTGTGCTCGCGCACGAGGATCCGCCGGCTGCCGAGACCCAGCACGACGCGGCGCCCTCGGAATCCCGCACGGGTCCAGAGCTGACGCAGGGCGAGTGCCACGGCATCCGCGTCGAAGATCTCGGAGTCCTTTGCCGCTCCCGGAGGAAGCGGAACTGAGCCGCTGGTGATCAGCACGGGCGTGCGCCCGGTGCTCACCTCCGCCGCTCTGACCCCCTCTTCCGTGATCTCGAGCCCGACGATCGTCTGCGCCACGGCGTGTCCTTTCGATGAGTCGCCGCGGGTCACGCGACGAAGAAGAGTCCGAAGTACAGGCGGGCGATCGTGTCGCCTGCGAGGATGCCGACCCAGGCGCCGGCGAGCATCCACGGCCCGAACGGAATCGCGGTGCGCCGCCCGGCACGGCGAGCGAGCAGTAAGGCGATGCCGAAGACGCCGCCAAGGAGGAAGGCCGCGAACGCGCCGACGATGAACTGCGCCCAGCCCAGCCATGCGAGACAGATCCCCACGACGCCGGCAAGCTTCACGTCGCCGCCGCCCATGCCCCCGGGGCGGATCAGCCGCAGCAGGAAGTAGAAGGCATAGAGGATCGTGCCGCCGATCGTCGCCCGGAGCAGCGCCGCCCAGTCGGCTCCGAGAAGGCACGCGAGCACGAACAGCGCGCCGACGACGAGGTAGCTCGGGAGCACGATGGCGTTCGGGAGGCGGTGAGTGTCGAGATCGATGAGTGTGAGCGCGATGCTGATCGCAGCCAAGTAGAGATAAGCGACGGTGACGGCGGCGCGCGGCCACCATTCACCTGATCCCTGCGCCGGCGAAAGTTCCACGGTGCCGGCGAACAACCAGACGACTACAACGAAGGCGAGCCCCGTAGCCAGCTCGACGAGCGGATACCGAGCCGAGATGCGGCTGCTGCACGTCGCACACCTGCTTCGCAGCATAAGCCACGACACCACCGGAACGTTCTGCCACGGCTTGACCGGTGACCCGCATTGGGGGCACCGGCTCTCGCGCGTGAGTGGGATCCCGGCCGGCACGCGGTACACCACGACGTTCAGGAACGATCCGATCACCAGGCCGAAGAGTCCGGCAAAGATCACGACGAACGTGAGCAGGGATGGATCGGTCACGGCACATCCCGTAGCCAAAGAAGCCCGCCGATCCCCGAGGAAGTTCCTCCTCCGCCCGTCCCGGGCCATGGTTCGACGTCCTTTCCGAAGTCGTAGCCCGGGATATTGCGCGGCGCGAAAGCCACCTTCACGCCACCGCCGAATTCCAGTCGCCCCGAATAGACCTGCCCCTTGAACGTCGCCGTACCGCTGTTGAACTTCATCAAGCACGGTGTGTACACATAGACCGCGATCTCAGGTGCGACTGTGGAGTCGTTCAACTGCTGTGAGTCCTGCGCCGGCGAGTTGCACTGAGGACCAGCGACAGTCGGCTGGCTATCCGGGGTGATCAAGAAGATCGTGTGCGGCTGGCCGTCGGCACTCTTGAACCTGGTTCCCGAAAGAAACCACCGATTCGTGATGATCGCGATGTCCTGGTTGACCTTGACTTCTTTGTTCGCGCCACCGGCATTGGTGTCGAAGTTCCCTGCGCATGCGCGGATGTCGAAGATCATCCTGGTGCTGAGGGAACCTGCGACGGATGTGACATCGGCCGAGTTGCCCGACCATTTGCTGCAGGCTGTACCCGTCACGGTAGTGAGCTGGTAGCCCTCGTCCGACCAGGACTGCGGTGCGGTCGTCGCATTCAGCGGCGTGAACGTCACGTCCTGCCACGGCGGGATCTGCGGGAGCGTCGGGGCCGTCAACTCGGTGTTCTTGACCCGGGCGCCCTTGACGATGACGTTGGCGGGTGTTCCCCAGGTGCTATAGCTGCCCCGATATGTGAAATTGCCGAAGATGGTTCCGCTGCCCAGCGTGTTGTTGCCGGTGCCGGCAGCGCTCACGCTGCCATGCACTGTGCCGCCATTGAGCGTGAAGGTGCCACCGAGAAGCACATTCCCATCACTACCGTCTGACACGCCGACTGTGCCCGAGATGGTGTGGTTGTCGTTCTTGGGAGCTATCAAGCTGCCCTCGATCGTGCCGCCGTTGACGAACGCTCTGCCGCCGATGTACGCGTTTCCTTCGACCAGGCAGCCGTCGTCGAGTTGCAGATCGCCGGTCTTGGTGTAGATGTCTCCCGGAAACACCGAGTCCGAACCGCATTCGATTTTTCCGGTCGAGGCGTAGACCCCGGCAGAGCCCGTGAATTCATCGATCCCCACCTCACTGTTGGCGTCGTCGTACACGTAGGAATTCAAGCGGGTGTTCATGCCGTAGGTGTAGAAAAGGCCGGGCCCACCAGACGTCGGGGGCGTCCCAGCCGGGGTGATGTTGAGCTCGTACACCGCTCTCACCCTTGTCGTGTCGCCGTGGCCGGACGTGCCGTTCGAGTCGAACACCACAAGCCCGGTGGTTTCATCACATGTGCTGGTCGCTGTGTAGGAGGAACCCGCTCCGAGTTCCACATCGGACAGTATCTGATCGCACACGCCGCCTCTCTCCGCGGCTGCGAGTAGTTCGGCGATTCCCGCATCCGCGGCTGCGCGCGACTGCGCCGTGCTGCGGCCCTCTACGACCACGCCCGTCGAGTTGGTGACGATGGCAGCGAGCGTGAGCGCACCAAGACTCAGCACGAGCATGATGACGAGCACCGAGATGAGAGCCGAACCGCGCTCATCCCGTCGCTGTCGCAGTTGGCTTCCGAGATTCACCAGCATGCCGGTGCTCCCCCTGCCGCGACGACGGCTTGTGCCGTCACACCGTTCGTCATCCGGACCGTCGCGTCTCCCACGGAGACTGAGATGCCGACCTCGATCCCCCTGGCGCCGTCGGCAGCGAACGCCGCGCCGCCGGGGAGGGATCCTGCCGCACCCTCGACGAGTGCTCGCCACGCGCTCGGATTGGCATCGCGGGCATCGAGGCCGGCGCTGTATCGCAGCGCGCCACCCGAGTCGAGCACCCACGCACGGCACTCGAAGGCGCCGGAGGGCGTCATGACGACCGCGTCGATTCGCCAGCCGCTGCTGGCGACGGCGATGTCGGTCGCGTTTCGGATAGAGGACTGCAGGGACGCGCTCACGACGTTGATGCTCCCTGTCGCCCGGTCACGCACGGTCGTCTGCTCCTGGATGGTGAGACCGTTGATGAACAGCAGCGCGAGCAGGCCGAGGAACAGCCCCGAGGCGAAGATGTAGACGATCAGCTCGACAAGCGTGATCCCCGCGTCGTCGCCGTGTGTGATTCGGAGAGTCATGGCTCCGACACCAGGACGAGCGTAGGAATGACCACGAGCGAGTTGCCCGCGGAATTCCGCACCTCGACCGTTACCGCTGCCGTTGCCGGGTAGAGCGCCGTATCCGTTGGGCAGGGGCCGATCGCGACCGTGGCGCGCATGCCGGCGCCCGCGGGATCGCTGATCGCACCCTCGGCCGGAACGGCGCGCGCGGCCAGCTCGGAGCATCGCGCCGGTCCGCTGCGGCCTACACCGAAGTCGGCCTTTATCGGAGCCAGCTGCGCGTTCGCGAAGGCGGTCGCGGCGACGAGGTCACGGTTGACGACGCTCGTGCGCGCCGCGGCGATGGTCAGGGGCAACACCGCGAGCGCGAGTACTCCGAGGAGAAACATCGCGATGATGACCTCGACGAGGCTGAAGCCTTCTTCGTCGTGCGCCACGGCGATCACCTCCCCGGCAGATCGTGGTTCGGCCAGGTCCGGAGCCCCCCGGGTCCGGACCTGGCCGAGTGCGTCGTTGGAACCCTTACGGGGTTGCGGTAGAGCAGCTGGTGCCGTCGGCGCTCGCACCTGGTCCGGACGCGAACGACTGACCGCCGACGCGGGCCGCGAGTCCACAGATCGTCTCGATAGTGGTGCCGGAGATGGTCACCGTCACGCCATCCCTCGACAAGTTGCCTTCTTCGGCGGTGATCGCCGCTTCGAACGCAGTGGCATCGAGGTTTCGCGCCACCTGCGATGCGCCAGCCGTCGCCGCGTTGGCAGCGATCGCTTTCAGCGACTCCTCCTCCGCCTTCGCCTGCAGGCCCATGAAGACCGGAATCGCGACGGCGGCGAGGATGCCGAGGATCACGACGACCACGATGAGTTCGATGAGCGAGAAGCCGGCCTCGCCGGACTCCTCACGACGAGCCTTCTCGGCTTGGATGTAATTGCTGATGAAAGAGCGCATTGCGACTCGCTTTCCTAAGGATGACATGTGATTCAGACATCCCTGATCCGGACCGCGTTTTCGCCCAGTCGCCCAGTCGCATCAGGCTTGGGGGGCTCCGAGCTCTCGCCCTGGTACCGTCCCGGGCACAATCATGAGAGAGTTCTCATTGATAGTCAAATCAAGATCACCACAGGACGCGATCAGCGAAACCTCAACCTGCTGAGCAATGTGCACAGCACCCGCCTCAGACGTCGAGCACCTCGAGACGAACGACCACCACTCCGCCGTCGACGAGCCGCTCGGCGTCGCGCACCGCTTTCTTCAGCGGCAGTACATACGACCCGCTCTTCGAGTCGGGGAAGATCGACGTCGCCCACTCGGTTCCACCGACGCGGGCCCGCACACGCACCGACCCGAAGCCGCGGTATGGTCGCGGGATCTCGCGGATGTCTTCGCTCAGCTCAGACGGCACCGCAGTGAAGTACCACGACGACGAGTCATCGCGCGCCTCCCACCGGAACACGTCGGATTCGAACTCGATGATCACGGCGACGACCCTATCGCTGGGTCGCGACACCGATCGCGCCGCGCGTGCGCCTCACCGCAGCCGCTCCCCCGGTGCGGCCCCGTACCGGTCGACGAGCCGTTGCAGACAGTTCGACCAGCCCTCGATGTGGTTCTCCCGCTCCTCCGCCGACACGAACCCGGAGTGCCGCACGATGACGCGGGTCGAAGAATCCGCTGCCGCCTCGACCGCGATCTCGACGTCGGTGGAGTGGTCCTCGCCGGCCCAACGCCACGCCAGCCGCAGGAAGTGCGGCCTGTCGAACCTGAGCACGGTCGCCTCGACGGCGAGACCGGCTGCCTCCGACCGCGCCTCCCACTGGCCCAGCTCGCGCAGCTCGACCACGGCGGTCGTCTCGAACCTCGGCGGCCAGATCCATTCCGCGAGGCGTTCGGCCGTGGTGAGGTCGAGCCAGACGGAATCGACGGATGCCGCGACCAGCGCCTCTTCGGTGAGCTCATGCATGCACGTCACCGTAGCGGCCGGCTCGGACGCCGACAGGGCTATCGCCCGTACTCGGGCGTCCAGTCGTCGCCCTCGGGGATCCACTCGGCGCCGGCGGAGGCATCCGTCGTCGCTCCTTCGCGCCGCCGCCATGCGGCGCCCTCAGGCCAGCTCACGGCGAAGGTGGTCGCCACCTTCGCGATGCGACGTGACAGGCCTGACAACGTCTGCACCGGCCGCGCCGAGACGGGCATGCGCAATTGCGGGTCGTAGCGCACGCCGTCCGTCGCCCGGAGACGTATCGTCAGGTCGAGGTCGTCGTGGATCCGCGCATTGCCGCGGTCGACCTGATCCCGCACCCGCTCCCACACCGACGTGCGCATCGCGAAGTTCGACCCGAAGACCAGCGGGATGCCGAGCCACTTCTTGATCCAGTAATGCCCGCCGCCGATGTACCACCGCTCGCCGAGATAGTTCTGCAACGGGGTGCCGCCGTAGAACTCCGCACCACCGGTCAGGACGCCGAGCGACGGATCGGCCACGAAGGCGCGCACGAGCCGCGCGATCCAGTCCGGGTGCGGCCGCGAGTCGGCGTCGAGCCGCGCGATGATGTCGGCATCCGCCGTAGCCTCGTCGTAGCCGCGCGCGGCCGCGGGCCAGATGCCGACGGCGGACTCGGCGACCAGGTCGGCGCCGTGGCGGCGCGCGACGTCGGCCGACGCATCCGTGCTCGCGTTGTCGACCACGATCACGCGGTCGGCGGGATGAGACTGGGCCGCGAGGGCCACGAGGCACGCGTCCAGATACCCGGCGTCGTCGCGGCACGGGATCACGACCGCGATGCGTGGGACGAGGGGCACAGCAGAACCCTACTCCCGCGATGTCGCACGCCAGGGATACCCTGCCGTCGTGGACGGGTTGCGCATCGTGCCGGCGAACGAGGCGTCGTGGGACGACCTGCAGGCGATCCTCACGGGCGCGGCGAAACGGTGCCAATGCCAGCGGCAGCGCCTCGGCGACCGCGACTGGTGGCACCTGCCCGAGAACGAGCGCGCGGCGATCCTGCGCGCCGAAACCCACTGCGACGACCCTCGGGCGACCGAGACGATCGGCATCGTCGCCTACGACCACGACGAGCCCGTCGCGTGGTGCGCGGTCGACCGGCGCGGCGTGTACGGCCGACTGCGCGGATCTCCGGTGCCGTGGGAGGGCCGCGACGAAGACCCCGATGACGACTCGGTGTGGGCGATCGCGTGCCTCGTCGTGCGGCGAGGGCATCGCGGCCGGCAGCTGACGTATCCGCTCGTCGCCGCCGCCGTGGACTACGCGCGCGAGCGCGGTGCGGCGGCGGTGGAAGGCTACCCGCTGCTCACCGGCGGGAGCCGGATCACCTGGGACGAGATGAACGTGGGTCCGGTCGGTCCGTTTGTGGCTGCCGGGTTCAGCGAGGTCGCCCATCCCACCAAGCGGCGGCTCGTCATGCGCATCGAGCTGGACGGCGACACATGACGAGCGTCGCCGGCACTCACTCTCACTCTTGAGACCACACCCACGATTGGCTGCATTCCAGTGAGCAACGGTCCTCACCAGAACAACCCGTCGATCATCACCGCGGACGGGTTCTCGGTGCCCGAGGCGCCCGGGGTGCGGCTGCAGCACATCATGACGGTCAGCCTCTCGGCCGGCACGATCCAGCACGTGGTGGACGGCGTCGGCGGCCGGGCCGACAATACCAACACCGGCACGCCGCAGTTCGAGGTCGACGACCCCGCGCCGTAGCGGCGGATCTCGGATGCCTCGGCCCGGCACGCAACCGCCGGGCCGAGGCATGCGTCCGTCACCAGAGCGGGTGGATCCCCTCACGCAGGTCGCGGTCGTAGACGTCGCGCACGACGGCGTCGAACGCGTCGAGGTCGAAGCCGCCGTCCACGAGAGCCGCGGCATCCGCATTCGCCTGCGCCTGACGCACATTGCGGGCGCCGGGGATCACGCTGGTGACGCCCGACTGCGTCGCGATCCACGCGAGAGAGGCCGCGGGCAGCGACACGCCCTCGGGAAGCGCTGCGGCGAGCTCCGCGGCAGCCGAGAGCCCGACCTCGTAGTCGACGCCCGAGAAGGTCTCGCCGCGGTCGAAGGCCTCGCCGTGGCGGTTGTAGGTGCGGTGGTCGTTCTCGGCGAAAGTCGTCGACGCTGTGTACCTGCCCGACAGCAGGCCCGACGCGAGCGGCACGCGCGCGAAGATCGCGACACCGGCCTCAGCGGCCGCCGGCAGCACCTCGTCGAGCGGCTTCAGCCGGAACGGGTTGAAGATGATCTGCACGTTCGTCACGTTCGGGCGCGCGATCGCGGCGAGCGCCTGCGCGCACGTCTCGACCGACACACCGTACGCGGCGATCGTGCCGTCGGCCACCAGCGCGTCGAGGGCGTGGTACGTGGCGTCGTCTTCGATGACGGCTGTCGGCGGGCAGTGCAGCTGCACCAGGTCGAGCGTCTCGACGCCGAGATTGCGGCGTGACCGGTCGGTCCACGCCCGGAAGTTCTCGGGCGAGTAGTTCTCGGACTCTTGAGGCATCCGCCGCCCCATCTTGGTCGCCACGGTGATCCCGTGCCCGGGGCGCCCGGCGAGGAACCGGCCGATGATCGATTCGCTGCGGCCGTCGCCGTACACATCGGCCGTGTCGAACAGGGTCACACCGTGGTCTGCGGATGCCGCGAGCACCGCGGTCGCGTCCTCCTCGCTGACGGCACCCCAGTCGGCGCCGAGCTGCCAGGTGCCCAGGCCGATGGCCGACACCGAGCGTCCGGTGTGGCCGAGTGCGCGCTGCTGCATGAGAATCCTTCCGGAGAGGTGGTGGGGAGGATTCCAGCATCCCACGGTCAAGCGTTCACGATCACGGGGGTGCCCTCAAAGAGCTCGGCCAGGCGCCCGATCGCAGCGGGGTCGACGCGGCGGCATCCGTTCGAGATCGCGCCCGACCGGTCGTCGTGTTCGTAGAAGGCCGTGACGGCGACGTCCGCTCCCCCGAAGTCGTCGAGGTTCGGCGACTGCACCGACAGATAGACGATGGGGTGCCCGCGGGTGTACCAGTACTCGGGAACGACCCGCGTCGTCATGATGAACGAGCGGCCCATCGGCGTCTGGCTGTCGGGGCCGGGAGCGACGTCGTGGGTGGGGTGGGCGTCGCCGATGGGGTCGCGGTGGTCGCGGGTCCGCCC
>NZ_RRYE01000219.1 GCF_004010105.1 Microbacterium sp. CPCC 204701 | reverse complement strand
CGCTGGATCTCATAGCGCACTGCGCGCTCGACCGACCGCATCGAGTTGACGTTCTTGGTCTCGGTGCGGGTTCCGAGCGGGGCTGCGGGCTCGCCTGCGGCAGCGCGGGGACGCAGCGACACGTTCGCGTCGCAGCGGAGGTTGCCGCGCTCCATGCGTGCATCCGAGATGCCGAGGGAGAGCACGATGTCGCGGATCGTCTGCACGTACGCCTTCGCCACCTCGGGCGCGCGATGCTCGGTGTCGAAGATCGGCTTCGTGACGATCTCGACCAGTGGCACGCCGGCGCGGTTGTAATCCACAAGCGAGTACTCCGCGCCCTGGATGCGCCCGGTCGAGCCGCCGACGTGCGTCAGCTTTCCGGCATCCTCCTCCATGTGCGCGCGCTCGATCGGCACCGCCACGACGGTGCCGTCCGCGAGCTCCACCTCGACCTGACCCTCGAACGCGATGGGCTCGTCGTACTGCGAGATCTGATAGTTCTTGCCGAGGTCCGGGTAGAAGTAGTTCTTGCGGGCGAAGCGGCTCGACGGCGCGATGGAGCAGCCGAGCGCGAGGCCCAGGCTGATCGAGGAGCGCACGGCGGTCTCGTTGACCACGGGCAGCGAACCGGGAAGACCCATGTCGACGGGGGCGACGAGGGTGTTCGGCAGAGCCCCGTGGTTCGCGGAGTTGGCGGGGTTCGCCGCGCCCGAGAACATCTTGGTCTCGGTGTTGAGCTCGACGTGCACCTCGAACCCCAGGACGGGCTCGAACAGCTCGAGCGCCTCGTCGAAGTCCATCAGCTTGTCCTTCGCCATCAGCGGGCGCCTCCGATCGAACCGAGGGTCGAGTGAGTGAGCTGGGGCGCCCGATCGAGGAGCGGTGCGCCCCACGAGTCGACGAGGATCGCCTCGAGCGCGGCACCGACCCGGTACAGGCGCACGTCCTCGCGAGCCGGCGCGAGGAACTGGATGCCGACCGGGAGGCCGTCCTCTGCCGCCACGCCAGACGGAATCGAGATGCCGGGCACGCCCGCGAGGTTCGCCGGGATCGTCGTCACATCGTTCAGGTACATCTGCAGCGGGTCGTCGACCTTCTCGCCGAGCGCGAAGGCCGTCGTCGGCGCCGACGGCGTCGCGATGACGTCGACCCGCGCGAACGCCTCGTCGAAGTCGCGCTGAATGAGCGTGCGCACCTTCTGCGCGGAGCCGTAGTAGGCGTCGTAGTAGCCCGCCGACAGCGCGTAGGTGCCGAGGATGATGCGGCGCTTCACCTCGTCGCCGAACCCGGCGTCGCGCGTAGCGGCCATGACGTCCTCGACGGTCCCGCCTGGCACGTCGACGCGAAGCCCGAAGCGCACCGAATCGAACTTCGCCAGGTTGCTGGATGCCTCGGCCGGAAGGATCAGGTAGTACGCGGCGACGCCGTACTCGAAGTGCGGCGCGCTGATCTCGACGATCTCGGCGCCCGCCGCCTCCATCGCGGCGAGGGCCGCGCGGAACGACTCCGACACGCCGGGCTGGAACCCGCTGTCGGGAAGCTCCTTGATGACGCCGACTTTGAGGCCCTTCAGCACGCCCCCCGTCGCCCCCTCGCGCGCGGCGGCGGCGAACGACGGCCACTCGTGCACGAGCGAGGTCGAGTCGTGCGGGTCGTGGCCGGCGATCACGTCGTGGAGCAGGCCCGAGTCGAGGACCGTGCGCGTGACGGGCCCGACCTGGTCGAGCGACGAGGCGAGCGCGATCGCGCCGTAGCGGCTCACGCCGCCGTACGTCGGCTTGACTCCGACGGTGCCGGTGACGTGCGCCGGCTGGCGGATCGAGCCTCCGGTGTCGGAGCCCAGCGCGAGCGGCGCCTCGAATGCCGCGACGGCGGCTGCCGAGCCACCGCCGGACCCGCCGGGGATCCGGTCGAGGTCCCACGGGTTGCGGGTCGGTCCGAACGCGGAGTGCTCGGTCGACGAGCCCATCGCGAACTCGTCCATGTTCGTCTTGCCGAGCGGCACGAGGCCTGCGGCGCGGCTGCGCGCCACGACGGTCGCGTCGTACGGCGACATGTAGCCCTCGAGGATGCGTGAGCCGCTCGTCGACGGCATGTCGGTGGTGACGAGCACGTCCTTGATCGCGAGCGGCACGCCGGCGACGGCGCCCAGGGTCTCGCCTGCGGCACGCCTGCGGTCGATGTCGGCGGCGACCTCCAGAGCGTGGTCGCTCACGTGGAGGAACGCGTGGATGTCGCCGTCGACGGCCGCGATGCGGTCGAGGTGGGCCTGCGTGGCCTCCACGCTCGAGACCTCGCCGGCGGCGAGCTTGTCGGCGAGCGCGGCGGCGCTCAGCTTCGTCAGATCGGTCACGTCGGCCCCTTACTGCTCTTCGCCGAGGATGGCGGTGACGCGGAATCGGCCGTCCGCGGCGTCGGGTGCGTTCTGAAGCACCAGAGCCGGAGTGAGCTGGTCGCCGACGACGTCCGAACGGTAGACGTTCTGCAGGGCGATCGGGTGGCTCGTCGCCGGCACGTCCGGCGTGGCCACCTCCGACACCTTCGCGATGTTGTCGACGATCACGTCGAGCTGCCCGGTGAGGCGCTCGACCTCCTCGTCGCTCAGCTGGATCCTGGCGAGCACACCGAGATGGCGCACGAGATCGGGGGTGATTTCAGACACCCGGACAGTCTAGTTGGGAGCGGGGCCGGCCCCACGGCCTCGCCCGCGCCCGGCGTAGGCTGATCGCGTGACCTACGACCCGCCGCGCCCCTGGATCGCCAGCTACGCCGAGGGGGTGCCGGCCGACCTCGAGCCCGTCACCGGCTCTCTCGTCGACATCGTGGCAGCGTCCGCACGCGACTACCCGGACGCTCCCGCCCTGCAGTTCTTCGGACGCACGACGTCGTACCGCTCGCTGCACGAGCAGATCGACCGCGCGGCCGCGGGCCTGCGAGACCTCGGCGTGAAGGCGGGCGATCCGGTCGCGATCGTGCTGCCGAACTGCCCGCAGCACATCGTCGCCTTCTACGCGGTCCTGCGCCTGGGCGCGGTCGTCATCGAGCACAACCCGCTCTACACGCCGCGGGAGCTCCGCAAGCAGTTCGAGGACCACGGCGCCAAGCACGCGATCGCGTGGACGAAGGTCGTGAAGACCATCCAGGAGTTCCCCGCCGACCTCTCCGTCTCAGCTCTCGTGTCCGTGGACATCACCAAGGCGATGCCGCTGCGCACGCGCATGGCGCTGAAGCTGCCGATCGCGAAGGCCCGCGACGCACGCGAGGCGCTGCACGCCCGGGTGAGCGGCACCGTGCCATGGGAAGACGTCGTGGGCACGGCGCCGCTTCCGTCATCGCACCCCGCGCCGGGCACCGACGATCTCGCGCTGATCCAGTACACGAGCGGCACCACGGGTACCCCGAAGGGCGCGGCGCTCACGCATCGCAACCTGCTCTCCAACGCCGCCCAGGCACGGGCCTGGGTGCCCTCCATCGTGCGCGGCGACGGATGCGTCGTGTACGCGGTGCTGCCGATGTTCCATGCCTACGGGCTCACGCTGTGCCTGACGTTCGCGATGTCGATGGGCGCGCGCCTCGTGCTGTTCCCCCGCTTCGACCCCGACATGGTGCTCGAGGTCACCGAGAAGCACCCGGCAACCTTCCTTCCGCTCGTCCCGCCCATCGCCGACCGGCTGCTGAAGGCGGCGCAGGAGAAGGGGGTGTCGCTGGCCGGGACCCAGGTCGCGGTCTCCGGCGCTATGGCGCTCCCGCACGAGCTCGTAGTGCCGTTCGAGGCAGCATCAGGCGGCTATCTCGTCGAGGGCTACGGTCTCAGCGAGTGCTCCCCCGTGCTCATGGCGAACCCCGTCGCCGACAACCGCGTGCCCGGCTCGGTCGGCCTGCCGCTGCCCGGCACCGAGTGCCGAGTCGTCGACCCGGACGACCCTACGACGGACGTGGCGCAGGGCGAGCGCGGTGAGCTCGTCGTGCGGGGTCCGCAGGTGTTCAGCGGCTACTACGGCAAGCCCGAAGAGACCGAGGCGGTGTTCGCCGACGGCTGGTACCGCACCGGCGACATCGTGACGATCGACGATGCGGGGTTCATCCGCATCGTCGACCGCATCAAGGAGCTCATCATCACCGGCGGCTTCAACGTCGCGCCCACCGAGGTCGAGAGCGTGCTCCGGCAGCATCCGCGGGTCGAGGACGCCGCTGTCGTAGGACTTCCGAACGAGCACTCCGGCGAGGAGGTCGTCGCCGCGATCGTCGTCTCGCCCGGCGACGAGATCGATGTCGAGGCCGTCCGCGAGTACGCGCGCGGCATCCTCACGCCCTACAAGGTGCCCCGCCGCGTGTTCGTCGTCGACGAGCTGCCGAAGTCGCTGATCGGCAAGGTCCTGCGCCGTCAGGTGCGCGAGCGCCTGCTGACGCTCACGACGGGCGAGTGACGCCGGCTCAGTCCACCAGTCCGGCGCGGGCGACCGCGACCGCGTACGGGTGCAGGGTGGCGGCGAAGACGCCGCCCGAGACACCGGGATCGCCATCCATCACGGCCCGCGCTTCGTTTTCGTCATCGGCTTCGAAGATGACGATCCCGAAGGCGTCGCCCGCCTCTTGCGTGCGACCGGCGAGGATCAGGATGCCTCGATCTCGCAGATCAACCAGATACTCGAAGTGCGCCGTGCTCGTGTCGCGCTCCTCCTGCGTCGGTGCGGTGACCATCTCGGGTCGAGCCGGCACGATGCGATAGAGCCATTCGGTCATGTGCGGATCACCTTTCGTCGGGGACGAGCGCGTCGAGGGCCGCAGGCCCCTCGGTCACGAGGAGGTGGAACTGCGTCGCGTCGAGGATGCGGATGCCGAGCTCCTCGGCCTTCGTCAGCTTCGAGCCGGCACCCGGCCCCGCTGCGACGAAGTCGGTCTTCTTCGAGACGCTCGACGCCGCCTTGCCGCCGGCATTGATGATCGCCTCCTGCGCACCCTCGCGCGTGTAGCCGTCGAGTGAGCCGGTGGCGACCACGGTGAGTCCGTCGAGGACGCCGCCGCCCGCCGCGGCGGCGCCGGGACCGGGATGCCCGGG
>NZ_RRYE01000218.1 GCF_004010105.1 Microbacterium sp. CPCC 204701 | reverse complement strand
CGCTGTACGCGCCGCTCGCCGCCGCGCTCCTCGTGTTCGGCGCCGGTGTCGCGGCCGCGATCGCCTCGCGCCGCTGAGCCCGGCCAGACCCCACGCCCGCGAGTCGGCGAGCAGGGAGGTCGCCGGCCCGCGGCACCATTGTGGGGCCTTTCGGGCCGTCGGCGCGTCCCCCGATGTCGACGAAGCGGTCACCCGTGGTACCTTGTAGTTCTATGTACCTTGCAGCTCTAGGTATAAGGGGAGCGTCATGAAGATCGGCAAAGACCTCGTCGCCGCCGCGGCGACACCCATGGTGCTCGGCATCCTCGCCGACGGCGAGTCGTACGGCTACGCGATCCTGCAGCGCGTCAGCGAGCTGTCGGAGGGCGAGCTGGAATGGAGCGACGGGATGCTGTATCCCCTGCTTCACCGCCTCGAGAGGCTCGGGCACGTCGAGGCGACGTGGGGCGTCTCGCCCAGCGGGCGCCCGCGCAAGCACTACCGCCTGAGCAGCGCCGGCCGCGCGGCGTTCGCCGAGCAGCGCCGCCAATGGAACGTCGTCAGCAAGGCGCTGCAGCAGGTGTGGACCGACCGCGACGGCGGAAACGCGTTCGCGCTCAATCGCGGGATCGCCGTGGGATTCGGAGGGGCCTGACATGACCGAGGATCTCGCACCGCGCATCGAGGAGCAGATCACCGCGTGGCGCACCTACGTGTCGCGCCGCGACGCCATCGACGTGCGCGACGTCGACGAGCTCGAAGACCACCTGCGCGGCCACCTCGATCGGCTCGAAGCGTCGGGACTCTCCCCCGACGAGGCGTTCCTCATCGCCGTCAAGCGCATCGGCAAGCTCGACGACCTCTCGCGTGAGTTCGCGCGGGAGCACTCCGACCGGCTCTGGAAGCAGCTCATGTTCGCCGAGCCTGCGGCCGAGCCGCGTGGACGGTCGGTGTGGCTCGCGCTCGGGCTCGCGGTCGGGGCAGGCTTGGCGATCAAGGTGCCGGCGCTCTTCGGCATCGGCTTCGACGACAGCGGCGACTTCTACGCGCGCTTCGGAGCGCTCCTCGTGCTGCCGTTCCTCGCCGCGTTCTTCCTCGTGCGCCGGTCGGCGTCGGTGCGCACGATCGCGTTGGTCGCGGCGCCGTTCGTGCTGGGCGCGGTGGTGATGGCGGTCTATCCGTTCGCGCCGGACGGGGCGACGCTGCTGCTCGCGGCCCTTCACCTGGTCGTCGTGCTGTGGCTGGTGATCGGCATCGCCTACGTCGGCGGCGCCGTGGGGTCCAGCCGCGGCCGCATGGACTTCGTCCGGTTCACCGGCGAGTGGTTCGTGTACTTCGTGCTGATCGCGCTCGGCGGCGGCGTGCTCATCGCCCTCACGATGGGCGTCTTCTCGACCATCGACCTCGATGTCTCGTGGGTCGTCGAGGAGTGGCTTCTGCCGTGCGGCATCGCGGGCGCTGCGGTCATAGCCGGGTGGCTCGTCGAGGCGAAGCAGAGCGTGGTCGAGAACATCGCCCCGGTGCTCACGCGGCTGTTCACGCCGCTGTTCACGCTGCTGCTCCTCGCCTTCATCGTGGCGGGGTCTCTGCAGGGCAACCTCATCGAGTCCGGCGGCGACGTGCCCGAGGTCTTCGGGCAGCGCGACCTGCTGATCCTGTTCGACATCGTGCTGCTCGTCGTGCTCGGGCTGCTGCTGTACGCACTGTCCGCGCGCGACGGGCTGGCACCGCCCTCATGGTTCGACCGTCTGCAGCTGGTGATGGTGCTCGCGGCGCTCGTGGTCGACATCATGGTGCTCGTCGCGATGATCGGCCGCATCGCCGAGTACGGCGCGAGCCCCAACAAGCTCGCCTCGCTCGGACTCAACGTCATCCTGTTCGCGAATCTCGCCGGGGCCGCGTGGCTGCAGCTGCGGTTCGTGATGCGCAAGACGCCGTTCGAGCGGCTCGAGCGCTGGCAGACGGGCTACATCCCGGTCTACCTCGCGTGGGCGGCGATCGTGGTGGTCGTCTTCCCGCCGGCGTTCCAGTACGTCTGACCCGGCACGCAGAGACGGCGACGGAGGCCTCGGGCCGAGGCATCCGTCGCCGCTCCATCATCGCGGGTCAGCAGCCTGTTCCTCGGCGGCTCCCGGTGTGCTTCCTCGGGCGATCGCCGCACGTGCCCGCCGTCCCGCAATCGCGCGCGCGGGCCGGTACCGCAGCGCGATCGCCCCCGACCGGAACTCACGGCGATCCACGAGTTCGAGCTGGATGCGCTCGTGCAGGCCCGCGAGCAGCGTCGGCCCGTGTCCGGCAAGGACCGGCTGCACGACGAACTCGTATTCGTCGATCAATCCCAGTTCCGCCAATGCCAGAGGGAGGGTCACGCCACCCATCCAGAGGCCGTTGCCCGGCCGCTGCTTGAGGCGCTCGACCGCCGGTCCCACGTCGCCCGGCAGGAGTTCGGCATTCCAATCGACCCCGCTCAGCGTGCTCGAGACGACGTGCTTCCTCGCGCGGTCGATGGTCTCGGCGAACGGGATCTCCCATTCGCGCATCCAGTCAGGCCACGTCCCCGTGGCCGGCTTCCGCCACGCCGACTCCATCATCTCGTAGGTCACCCTGCCGAACAGCAGGGCATCGGCCCGCTCCATCTCGGCGGTCCAGTAGCGCATGGACTCCTCGTCCGGAGGGAGCCCGGCCTCGTGATGGCAGCAGCCGTCGAGCGTGACGTTGATCGAGTATCGAAGCGGTCTCATCTCGTCGCTCTCCCTTATTGCGCGCCCCCCGCGTTCCGTCGGGACCGTCGTCAGACTACTGGCGGCATCCGACGCGAGGCAGGGGCGACGGCCACCTCGGGTGTCGCAACGCGCGGAATCGGCGAAGGGATGCCGCGTGTTGCGTCCCGCGAACGCCAGCTGCGCGAGCACCCGGAGTGTCCGACCGGGTCAGCGGGCGACGGACGTCCGGCGGGCGCGATCGTGTGGGTGGGTGGCGGCGACCTGCGAGAGGACGTCGTCCCACCGGGCGAGGAACGGGTCGAGGCCGTAGTGCGCGAGCGCATGCTCGCGACCCCGCCGCCCGATCTCGTGCGCCCAGTCCGGGTCGGCGAGGAACGCCCGGACCGCGGCACGCAGGTCGGCGATGTTCGTCGAGATGACGCCGGCCCCGGGGGGAACCGCGCGCACCGCCTCGGTCGTCGCGAGCGCGACGACCGGCATCGCCAGGTGCATCGCCTCGAGCAGCGACAGGCCGAGCGAGGTCCAGCGGAACGGATGCAGGTACACGCGCCGTCGCGCCAGCTCCCGGTGCAAGCGTTCTGGCGGCAGGTCCCCGGCCGGCACCACGGCCCCGGTGCCGTCGAACGCGGCGCGAAGCTCCTCGCCGCCCATGCCGAACACATCGACCGGCGCTTCGAGACCGAACCGGGGCAGCAGGTCGGTCCCCACGACACGCCCCCGGCGGACGGGCTCGTTGACGACCACTCCGACGCGCTCCAGCTCGCCGGAGTAGAGGGGGCCCGGGTCGGGCACCCCGTGCTCCACCACGAACGTGGCGGCGCGGCCGCTGTCCCACACGAGCTGGTTGAAGTGCGTGACGTGGACGATGGGGATGTCGGTGCGCTCGGCCAGCGGGTGGCTCCGCGTCACCGCCTCGGGCTGGGGCGTGTTGTGCTCGAGGAACACCGCGGGCACGTCCCGTCCGGGCACGCGCCCGGTGAGCCGCACGCACTCGTCGAGCTCCTCGAGCCGCTGCAGCACCACGACGTCGATGTGCTCGTCGCGCAGGCGGTCGGCCGGCACCTGCTGCGTGCGCGTCCAGCCCCACGCGGTCAGGCTGGGGTCGGCATCCGTCCCCGCCTCGATCGGCAGCAGGTACTCGTGGTCGCCGCGGACGAACGCATCGGTGTAGCCGCCGTGGATCGGCCAGAGCAGCACCCTCACCGCGGCACCCCCGCGTGCCAGGGCCGCGCGGTGGTCACGTGAACGGGGGCGGTGCCCCTCCGGCGGGTCACAGATCCTCCGGTGCGAGGTCGCCCTGGCCCTCCTCCCCGAGCTCCGCGGTCTCGGGAGACTCGCCCTGCGTCTCGGGCTGGAGCGTCTCGCCCGGCAGGTCGGCGGCGGGAACCTCGTCGTCGGCGGCAGGGATCTGAGCGGGGTCGTCGCCCGTCGCGGTCGCCGCGGCGAGGTCGTCGAGGCTCGCTCCCCCATCGAGCGCTTCCGTGCGCGCCCACTCGGCCTGTGCGGGGTCGCGGTCGGGGTCGGGCTCGATCGAGGTGTCGCGGTCGCGCACCGGCTGGGTTCCCGGCTCCCCGTCGGGAGCGGGTGGCACTTCGGGGGGCAGGTTGTCAGACATCCATGTTCCTCTCTCTCAGTCCTCCGGGCCGTGGCCGGCACGGAAGCGCGTCTCGTAGCGCGACACGGCGTCGTCGAGCAGCACGTCATCGAGTCGCGCGATCGGGATCACCTCGCGCAGCAGCGGCTCGCAGTCGGGACCGCGGCCGACCTCGGTGCCGCACAGCACCCACGCGAACCGATCGGGGTTCTTCTCCTGCAGCTCGCGGTACTGGCAGACCTGGCGGGCGAGCCAGTCCTCGATCGGCCGCGTCCACCAGGGCTCGACGTGCAGCGGATTGACCGACAGCCCCGGCAGGGTCAGCCCGCTCTCGGTGTCGACGCTGGGCTCGCGATCGCCCTCGGGCCCCTCGCTGTACCGCACGTACGCGCGGCGGTAGCGGCGCACCGTCGCGGCGAGTTCCTCGAGAGACCGGAGCGTGTCGGTCAGCGCCCCCGTCACGAACAGCGGCGAGCCCGCGGGCGCATCGCCCGGTTGTGCGGGCTGCCGATCGGCGTCGGTCATCGCGGTCCTCCCTCCGGGACCGCCACATTACGGATGCCTCGGCGGAGGCCGCACAGGGGTTGACGCCCCGGCGGGGCCGGGGTACGGCACGTGCGACGGCAGACCGCGGTCACCGATCAGTCGGTCGCGACCGCCGCGCGTTCGTCGACCGGGGTGATCGTGCCGGGCGCCACCTCGACGTCCTGGGCCGCGGCGAGCGCGCACGGTCGTCGTTTGCGTCGAGATCGATGTCGATCGGGGCCGGCGCGGTCGCGTCGTGCACCT
>NZ_RRYE01000217.1 GCF_004010105.1 Microbacterium sp. CPCC 204701 | reverse complement strand
CCGCGGAAGAGGTAGGTGACCTCGCGGATCGAGTCCTGCCCGAGCAGCAGCATCAGCACGCGCGCGAGGCCCATGCCGAACCCGCCGTGGGGCGGGGCGCCGTAGCGGAAGAAGTCGAGGTAGAAGTCGAGGTGCTCGGGCTCGAGCCCCTTCTCCTTCGCCTGCTCGATGAGCACGTCGACGCGGTGCTCGCGCTGCGCGCCCGTCGTGATCTCGACGCCCTTGAAGAGGAGGTCGTACGACTTGGTCAGGCCGGTCTCTTCGTCGCGCATGTGGTAGAACGCGCGGATCTCGGGGTGGTAGTCGGTGATGAAGACGAACTGATGGCCATAGGTCTCTTCGACGTGGGCCGAGATCTGACGCTCGCCCTCGGGGTCGAGGTCGCCGTCGGTGCGGGGGATGTCGTAGCCGCGAGCCTTGACGATCTCTCGCGCCTCGGCCAGCGGGATGCGCGGGAAGGGGAGCGCGGGCACCTGCACCTCGATGCCGAAGAGCTCCTCGATCTCGTCGCCGTGCTGCGCCTTGACCGCCGTGATCGCGGTGGCGATCAGCTCCTCCTGCATGCGGGCGACGTCTTCGTGCGAGTCGATCCAGCTGATCTCGGCATCGATCGAGGTGAACTCGGTCGCGTGGCGGCTCGTGAACGAAGGGTCCGCGCGGAACGCCGGCGCGATCTCGAAGATCTTGCCGAAACCGGCGACCTGCGCCATCTGCTTGAAGAACTGCGGCGACTGGGCGAGGTACGCCGTCTGGTCGCCGAAGTACTCGAGCGAGAACAGCTCCGCGTTGGACTCCGATGCCGAGGCCATGAGCTTCGGCGAGTGCACCTCGATGTAGTCGCGTTCGATCCAGTACGAGCGCATCGCGTGCTCGAGGGTGGTCTGCACGCGGAAGATGAGGTTGTTGCGGCGCTGGCGCAGGTCGAGGAAGCGCCAGTCCATGCGCTTGTCGAGTCCGGAGTCGGCCGCGATGGGCGTCTCGGGAAGGGCCGCGGCCGCGATGTCGAGCGAGCCGATCTTGATCTCGACGCCGCCGAGCTTGACGCGCTCGTCGTGCTTGAGCTCGCCGTGCACCGTGAGGAAGGTGCCCGTGGCGAGCTCCGAGATGGTGGTGGTGAGCACGAGGGATGCCTCGGTCGCCGCGTCCGCGTCGTCGGCGAGTTCGCGCGTCGCCGGGTTGACCAGCTGCACGGCGCCCGTCTCGTCGCGGAGGATGACGAACTGCACCTTCTTCTGATCGCGAACGGTCTCGACCCATCCCGACACCGAGACGGGTCCGTCGGGGAGACCCTGCAGCTGCTGGACGAGAACGCGTTCACTCACGAGGGTCAAGTGTACGTTGACGCGCGGTCGGCACTCGGCCGGTACCATGCGGGCATGACGTCGACGCCGCCGTTCTCCGAACCGTCCGCGACGGCCTGGCCGCCGGCACCGCCGGCGAAGCGGCCGGTGAAGACGATCGACGTCGTCGCCACGATCGTGCTCCTCGTCGCCGACGGCGTGCTCGCCGCCCTCGCCTCGATCATGGGCATGTTCCTCGTGATGGCCTCCGACCCGTGCGGTGCGGTCACGTGCAACACCGACCTCATCACGATCGGGTGGCTCATGGGCATGATCCTCCCGTGGCTGGCGTTCGTCGCGACGGCGATCGTTGCGATCGTGCTGATGGTGAAGCGGCGGCTCGCGTTCTGGGTGGCTCTCGTGGGCGCGGCGGTCATCGCGCTGTCGCTTCTGCTCGCGTTCGCCGTGACAGCGGCGGGAGTGCCCGGCTCGTCGATCTGACCCGCAGCGTCGCCGCCCCGTTTCGATTCGGGGGCCTGCACCCAGGAACGGTTCACGGTGGTGACCTAGCGTTGAAGCCGTGACAGAGATCAGTGCGACTGCCACCTCCGACGGCTCCTGGCTCAGCTCCCTTGCGGACTGGGCCGTCTCTCTGATGGATGTGATCGGCCCCGCGGGCGCCGGCATCGCCATCGCGGTGGAGAACCTGTTCCCGCCGCTGCCGAGCGAGGTGATCCTGCCGATGGCTGGCCTCGCGTCGAGCCGCGGCTCGTTCACGCTGTTCGAGGCGCTGTTCTGGACGACGGCCGGGTCGATCGTGGGCGCGCTGCTGCTGTACGGCCTCGGCGCGTGGCTCGGCGTCGCTCGGCTGCGGGCGATCGCCGCCAAAGTCCCGCTGCTGCACCCCGAAGACATCGACCGCACGGTCGCGTGGTTCTCGCGTCACGGCAGCAAGGCGGTGTTCTTCGGGCGTATGATCCCGATCTTCCGCAGCCTCATCTCGATCCCCGCAGGGATCACGCGCATGCCGCTGTGGCGGTTCGCCCTCCTGACGGCTGCCGGCAGCCTCGTCTGGAACTCGATCTTCGTGCTCTCCGGCTTCTTCCTCGGCGAGTCCTGGCACATCGTCGAGCGCTACGCCGACATCCTGCAGTACGTCGTGATCGGTGCGGCGATGCTCGCCGTGGCCTGGTTCCTGTACGCGCGGGTGCGTGCGCTTCTCGTCGAGCGCAGCTCGGGATCGGGCGCCGAGCCGGGGTTGGACTGACGCTCAGCGGCCCCACAGAACGAGCCGCCGTAGACTGGTCGGGTGCCCGCCGACCGCCTCCATCTCGTGCGCCACGGAGAGGTCCACAATCCTCGCCGCGTGCTCTACGGGCGACTCCCGGGCTACGGCCTGAGCGCCGACGGACGGCGCATGGCGCGTCAGGCTGCGGAGTTCGTCCGCGCGATGCAGCGGCCGGTCTCGACCGTGGTGTGCTCGCCGCTGCAGCGCACGCGCGAGTCGGCGGAGCCGTTCGCCGAGGTCTTCGGCATCGAGGCCGTCGTCGACGAACGCGTCATCGAGCCGACGAACGTGTTCGAAGGCAAGCGGATGGTGCGGGCGCTGGTGAACCCGTGGAACTGGCGACACCTGCGCAAGCCGGCGCTGCCCAGCTGGGGTGAGCCGTATGCGGATGTCGTGGGTCGCATGAACGCGTCGATGACGCAGGCGTGGGATGCCGTCGACTCGGGCGACGTCGTGATCGTCTCGCATCAGCTCCCGATCTGGATCACCCATCTCGCGGTGGCGGGGCTCCCGCTGCGGCACGATCCACGCGAGCGGCGGTGCGCGCTGTCGAGCGTGACGAGCTTCGAGATGGTCGAGGGCAAATGGACCGAGACCGCGTACGCCGAACCGGCGTCGACGGCAGGTGCGGTGGACGTGGGGGCGGTATGACCGGGGGAACCAAGGCCAGGCGCGGGCTGCGGGCCGCGGCATCCGTCGTCTTCGCCGCTGCTGTCGTCGCAGGACTCGCGGCGTGCACGAACGACCCCCTCGCCGAGGAGTACCGCAAGGGCGAGAACAAGGGCTTCGTCGCCGCCAGCGGCGTGCGCTACGTCGAGATCCCCGAAGCCGAGCGCACCGAGCCCATCGAGTTCGAGGGCGTGCTCGACACCGGCGGCACCGTGACGCAGGCCGACTTCGACGGCGATGTGCTGGTCGTGAACTTCTGGTACGCCGCGTGCGCACCGTGCCGGGTCGAGGCTCCCGAGCTCGACGATGCGCAGGCGGCGCTCGAGGGCGAACCCGTGTCGTTCCTCGGCGTGAACCTCCATGACGGCGCCGAGGCGTCGCGCTCGTTCGCCGAGACCTACGGCATCGACTACCCGAGCGCACTCGCGACCGAGGACGGCTCGATCAAGCTCGCCTTCGCCGGTCAGACTCCGCTCAACGCGGTGCCCTCGACGCTCGTGCTCGACAGCCAGGGTCGCGTCGCGGTGCGCATCATCGGACAGCTCGAGGACGCCTCGATCCTCGAGACCCTCGTGCGCGAGACGCTGGAGGACGCGTGAGCCTCGCCGGCCTCGTCGCCGACGGGTCGCTCCTGGTCGCGCTCCCGATCGCCGTGCTGGCCGGAGTCCTGTCGTTCCTCTCGCCGTGCGTGCTGCCGCTCGTTCCCGGCTACCTCGGCTTCATCGGAGGAGCCGTCGCCCCGCGCCCCGCGCCGGCCGCTCACAGGGTTCGCACAACCGCGCCTCGTTCGGGGGATTCCGCCGAATCGCTGCGAGAAAGCGCCGAAACTGCGAAGTCTGTGACGACGGATGCCGCACCCGCCGAGCCCGGCCGCGGGCGTCTCGTTCTCGGGGTGTTTCTGTTCATCGCGGGCTTCACCGTCGTGTTCGTCAGCATGGCGATGCTCGGCGGAACACTCGGCCGCTTCCTGCTCGAGCACGCCGACGTGATCACGCGCGTGCTGGGCGTATTCATCATCGCGATGGGCCTCGTGTTCATCGGCTGGTTCGGCATCGCGCAGCGCATCTCGCGCCCGCAGGTGCGCGGCAACCTCGGGCTCGTCGGCGCGCCGCTGCTGGGCGTCGCCCTCGGCATCGGATGGGCGCCGTGCATCGGCCCCACCCTCGCCGTGATCCTCACGATGGCGTTCGACTCCGCGTCGGCCGGGAGGGCCGCGCTGCTTGGTGTCGCGTACTCGCTCGGGCTCGGCATCCCGTTCTTGCTGCTCACGCTCGGGTTCGGGTGGGCGACGCGCTCGGTGGCGTTCGTCCGGCGGCACATCCGCGTCGTCAACCTCGTCGGCGGCGGGCTGCTCATCGTCCTCGGCCTCCTGATGGTGACCGGCGTGTGGACCGAGATCATGGCGCAGCTGCAGGGGGTGTTCGACAGTGTCACGGCCCCGCTCTGACGCTTCGACAGGCTCAGCGACCGGGGCCACCGTGGAGCCGGTCGAGGGGACGCTGCGCCCCGCTGACCACGCCGACGCCGTCGACGACTCGCACGATGCGTCCGCAGGCTCCGCGATCGGGGGGCCCGAACTCGGCTCCACCGGCTGGATGCGCTGGGGCTGGCGGCAGCTGACCTCGATGCGCACGGCGCTCGTGCTGCTGCTGCTCCTCGCGATCGCGGCGGTGCCCGGATCGCTCGTGCCGCAGCGCAGCGCCGACCCGAACGGCGTGACGCAGTACTTCCAGGACAACCCCGATCTGGCCCCGGTCCTCGACAACCTCAGCATGTTCGACGTGTACACGTCTCCGTGGTTCTCGGCGATCTACATCCTGCTGTTCGTCTCGCTCGTGGGCTGCATCATCCCGCGCACCCGCCACCACTACAAGGCGCTGCGCG
>NZ_RRYE01000216.1 GCF_004010105.1 Microbacterium sp. CPCC 204701 | reverse complement strand
CCGCACGCGCAGCCACAGCTCGTGCGGCACGGCGTCCGCGTCCCACGCCGCGGGGGCCCCTGCTCGTGCGGCCGCGTCGTCGTAGCCCATCCACCCGACCCAGCCGCCGTGGAATCGACCCGCGTCCCGCGACGCCGGCCCGCCTGCGCACACCGTCGTCCGCACGCGCGTCGGGTCGTCGCGGATGCCGTCGCCGATCCAGCTCCAGCCGTCTCGCGCATCGGGGCCGGCATCCAGCCAGAACGAATGATCGGCGATCGCGAACGATGGCGAGAAGACGGATGCCGGATCCGCCCACCGTGGGATCTCCACGGCGACGAAGGGCTCCGACATGTTCCCAGGCTAGACGGCGCTGCGCCCTCTAGGCTCATGGCGTGAACGAGTTCCTGACGTGGCTGCTCGACGCGGTCCAGAGCGTCGACCCGGTCATCAGGACCCTTCTGGCGGGCCTTGCGATCATGCTCGAGACGAGCGTGCTCATCGGACTCGTCGTGCCGGGCGACACGATCGTCATCGTCGCCGGCACGGCGGTCTCATCGCCTCTCGAGGGCGTGCTGCTGGGCCTCGTGGTCGTCCTCGGCGCGCTCGCCGGCGAGAGCATCGGCTTCTGGCTGGGCCGCCTCATCGGACCCCGCCTCCAGCATTCGCGGCTGGGACGCCGTATCGGCGAGAAGAACTGGCAGCGCTCCGAACGGTACCTCCGGCGTCGCGGCGGCCCGGCGATCTTCATCTCGCGCTTCCTCCCCGTGCTGCATTCGCTGGTGCCGTTGACCGTGGGGATGAGCGGATACCCGTACCGCCGCTTCCTGGCGTGGACGATCCCGGCGTGCGTCGTGTGGTCGACGCTGTACATCACCGTGGCGGCGGTCGCCGCCGGCACCTACCGGCAGCTCGCGGACCAGCTGCACTACGCCGGCTACGTCTTCGTCGGCGTCATCGTCGTCTTCCTCATCCTCGTCTTCGCCGGCAAGAAGCTGCTCGAACGGCTCGAGCGCCGGCACCTCGACCATGAGCACCCCGGCGAAGCGCCGGTGGTCGACGTGGAAGACTGAGAGGGATGCCCGAAACGCCTCTCCCCCCCGCGCGCGCCAAGGTCCTCTGGCTCGCGCGTCTGGAGTACCGGTTCCACTCCTGGCGCGAGCGCCGCGCCCGTCGGCGCGGGCACAAGCCGACCGTGACGCCGTTCCCCGGATACGCCGGACCCGACTGGGTGCGCGTGCTCGGACGCGTCATGATCGTGCCGCCGGTCAAGCGCACCGGGTCCGGCGAGTACGCCGGCGTTCGCGGCTGGCGCAGCTTCGTCGCGGTGCCCATCGGCTACGCCCAGGTGACGGTCACGATCGCCGGCATCGAGCACGACGTGGTCGCCGATCGCGGCGGCGTCATCGACACGCGGCTGCCGGCGCGCCTCGAGCCCGGCTGGCAGACGTTCACGATGTCGGTCGAGGGCGGTGAGTCGATCGAGACGCGTGCGTTCGTCGTCGGCCCCGACGTGGACTTCGGCATCGTCTCGGATGTCGACGACACCGTGATGGTGACCTCGCTCCCCCGGCCGCTGCTGGCCGCCTGGAACTCGTTCGTCGTCGACGAGCACGCGCGCCAGCCCGTGCCGGGCATGGCGGTGCTGCTCGAGCGGGTCGTGCGGGACCGGCCCGGCGCCCCCCTGATCTACCTGTCGACCGGCGCCTGGAACATCGCGCCCACGCTCATGCGGTTCCTGCGGCGCCACGTGTTCCCGCCGGGCGCGCTGCTCCTCACCGACTGGGGCCCGACGCACGACCGCTGGTTCCGCAGCGGGAAGGCGCACAAGCTGTCGAATCTGCGCCGGCTCGCGCAGGAGTTCCCGCACGTGCGGTGGCTGCTCATCGGCGATGACGGGCAGCACGACGACGACATCTACACCACGTTCACGGACGAGCATCCGCAGAACGTGGTCGCCGTCGCGATCCGCCGGCTCTCGCCGGCGGAGGCGGTGCTCGCCGGTGGCCGCACCGCCGTCAACGACCATGCCGCCGCGGCCGTGCCATGGGTGAGCGACACCGACGGTGCGGGCCTCCTGGAGCGCCTCGAGGACGTCGGCGTGCTGTCGGCGGGCTGATCGGAGACGCTGTCGGCGGTCGCGCGTAGGCTGGCCGCATGTGCGGACGATTCGTCGTGGCCAGTGCCGGATCCGACCTCGTGGGCGTGCTGCGCGTCGACGTCGAGGGCGACGATCTCCCCGAGCCGTCGTACAACGTCGCACCGACCGACCGCGTGGCGATCGTGATGGACTCCGCCAAGACCGAACCGCCCACCCGCCGGCTCGAGGCCGCGCGCTGGGGGCTCATCCCGGGTTGGGCGAAAGATCCCAAGATCGGCGCTCGCGCGTTCAACGCACGCGCCGAGGAACTGGAAGACAAGCCGATGTTCCGCGGCGCCCTCGAGAAGCGACGGGCGGTGGTGCCGGCATCCGGGTACTACGAATGGAAGACCGAGGGCGGCGTCAAGGTGCCCCACTTCATCCACCCTGCCGACGGAGAGCCCCTCTTCCTCGCGGGGCTGTACGAATGGTGGCGCGACAAGTCCAAGGGCGACGACGATCCGCAGCGGTGGCTGCTGAGCTTCACGATCCTGACCCGCGACGCGATCGGCAACCTGGGCTCGATCCACGACCGCATGCCCCTCTTCCTCGATCCGGACCACGCGGACGCCTGGCTCGACCCCACGACCGACAACGTCCGTGACGTGCTCGACGCCGCGATCGATGCGGCGCCCGCGCTGGCTGACACGCTCGAGAACCATGTCGTGTCGAAGGCCGTCGGCAATGTGCGCAACAACACGCCCGAGCTCATCGAGCCGGCCGAGGACTGATCGCCCCGCGTATCCTCGTACGGTGTCTCTCACCGCCTCGACCGTCGTGCTCTCGCGCGACGAATGGCGCGCACGGGAGTGCGCCCACGCCGAGCGGGCGGACGCCCTCACGCGCGGTCATCGTGAGCGGGCGGCGCGGCACGAGTCCCACCCGGTCGAGGACTTCCTGTTCACCTACTACTCGTACAAGCCATCGGTGCTCAAGAGGTGGCATCCCGGTGAGGGCGTCGAGTTGACGGATGCCGCAACCGCCCCGCGCGCGCAGTGGCGCTGGTATCGGCCGGGCGCAACGCCGGGATCGATGGCCGTCGACGGCGCCGGCTTCCGCGCCGAGCGCGGCGGCCTCGTCGCGAACATCGCGACGATCCTGCGTGCGACGCATGCGCGCACCCCCGGCTTCGGCTGCTTCGGTCTGCATGAGTGGGCCATGGTGTACCGGCAGCGCGAGCACCGGCATCCCGTCCCCCTCCGCCTCGGGCAGGCAGCCACCGACGCGGTGGTCGAGGCCCACGACCTCCGCTGCACCCACTTCGACGCCTTCCGGTTCTTCACCCCCGAGGCGGTGCCGCGCAACCGGACGTCGATCGCTCGTGACGAGCAGGCGCTGCGCGAGCAGCCCGGATGCCTCCACGCCGGCATGGACCTCTACAAGTGGGCGGTGAAGCTCGGGCCGCTGGTGCCGGGCGACCTCCTCCTCGAGACGTTCCAGCTCGCCCGCGAGGTGCGCGAGCTCGACATGCGCGCGTCGCCCTACGACCTGGCGGCGTGGGGCTACGCGCCCGTGCGCATCGAGGAGCCCGACGGAAAGTCTGAGTACGTGCAGGCGCAGCGCGGTTTCGCCGTCCGCGCACAGGAGCTGCGCGCTCGGCTTCTGTCCATCGCCGACGGCTGAGTCAGCCGACCGGCTCGCACGTCGCGCACGGCACGAGGCCGCGGCCTTCGGCCGCGAACTCCAGGCGGAGCGCCATGACCCGCTCAGCGGCCTCCCGCAGCCGGTCGGCCGGGAGAGAGCCCGCCTCGACCGCGGCGGCGATGCCCTCGGCGGTGCGCAGCGCCGTCTCGGGCGTGGACCCGACGACGGTGAGCACCATGTCGTTCCCCGCGGCAATGGACGCCACGGCGTTCGCCACGGGGTCCGTGTACTGCGCGAGCCCTGACCCCTGCAGCATCCCGAGGTCGTCGGTGATGGCGACTCCTTCGAACCCCAGATCGTCGCGGGCGATGCGGTGCCATTCCGCCGACAGGCTTGCGGGCGCGGGGTCCACCGACGTGTAGGCGAGGTGGCCATACATCAGCAGCGGCGCCCCGGCGTCGATGCCCGCCGCGAACGGCTGCGCGTCGTTCGCGCGCCAGTCGTCGAACGACATCGAGGTCGACGGGATCGACGAGTGCGAGTCGCCCGGTGCGGCACCGTGCCCCGGGAAGTGCTTGAGCGTCGAGGCGGCGGTGATCCCTTCGCCGCGGACGGCTGCGGCCACGCGTTCGGCGGCGGACGCAGGCGTCGTTCCGAGCGCGCGGCGGTAGATGAACGACGCGGGATCCGACGTCGCATCGGCGACGATCCCGAAGTTCACGCCGATGCCCGCGCGCCGCACGAGCGCCGCGCGTCCGGCGAAGGCGTCCTCCGCGGCTTCAGGCGGCGCGTCCTTGAGGGTGCGCGCCGATGGGAACCCGTCCCATGGCAGGCGTGAGACGTCGCCGCCCTCCTGATCGATCGAGATGAGCGGCGGGCGGGCGGAGTCGACCGTGAGCGCGGCTGTCAGCGCGCGAAGAGACGCCTCGTCCGCCGGGATGTTCGCCCCCATCAGGATGAAGCCGCCGATCCCTGTGGACTCCATGTACGAGCGGAGGGCCGAGGCATCCGTCGACGGAATGTGACCCATGACCACGCTCGCCGCCTGCTCCGCCACTGACATCGCCGCGACAGCGGCCTTCGCGGCCGCCGCGGAGTCCGCCTCGGCCGCGGCCCGCACGACGATCTCCGTCGATACGGCGGACGTGTCGGCATCGGCAGCATTCGCGGGCACGTGAAGAGCGGCGCCCAGCGCGAATGCGACGCCCGCTGCGGTGGCGGCGACGCGGAATGACGTCCTCACCCCGCCAGCCTACGCGGGGCCCGTCGAGGCGTCAGTGGCGCGCGACGATGGCCGCGGCATCCGTCCCCGTCGGAAGCACGCCGTACTGCGCGCCACGGTCTTCGCCGAGCCTCGCCCCGATGAACGCCTCGGCATCGCGCGCCGGCGCAAGGCGGAGCATGAGGGATGCCTGGAACGCGAGCGCGAGGCTCTCGCTGAGCCGTCGCGCCTCGGCCTGGGCATCGCCGGGCTCCGCTGCCGCGAGGCGCTGCAGCAGCGCGAGCGTGCGCTCGACGTGCGCGTCGAGCACCCGCGAGGCACCG
>NZ_RRYE01000215.1 GCF_004010105.1 Microbacterium sp. CPCC 204701 | reverse complement strand
CCGCGCGGCGGCGACACTCCGCGCGGCCATGGCATCATCGGCATGCGCGAGCGCGCGCAGCTGGCGGGCGGCCGGCTCGACGCGGGGGCGGATGCGGCCGAGGGCCGGTTCGTCGTGCGCGCCGTCATCCCCATCGGAGGTCCCGCGTGATCCGCGCCGAGGATTCAGGAGACACGCCGGTGCCCGACCCCTTGCGACCGAGCGACGCGGCGCTCTTCCTGATTCTTCGACACGAAGCGGAGCAAGCCGCATGATCCGCGTCGCGCTGGTCGACGATCAGGCGCTCTTCCGCGCCGGCATCCGCATGCTCGTCGATTCGCAGCCCGACCTCGAGGTCGTGGCCGAGGCATCCGACGGTCGCGAAGCACTCGGCGTGGTGCGGGCCACACATCCCGACGTGGTGCTCATGGACATCCGCATGCCCGTCATGGACGGTCTCGCGGCGACTGCGGAGCTGCTGACGGATGCCCGAGACGAGAAGGCGCCGTCGCCGCCGCGCATCGTCATGCTCACGACGTTCGACCTCGATGAGGCCGCCGCGCGGGCGATCCGCCAGGGCGCGAGCGGCTTCCTGCTGAAGGACGCCGATCCCGAGTTCCTGCTCGCGGCGATCCGCACCGTGCACTCGGGGTCGGCCGTGATCGCGGCATCCGCCACCCGCGACCTGTTCGCGCATTTCGCCGAGGCCGCACCCGGGCCGGTGCCGCCTGCCTACGACGCGCTGACCGAACGCGAGCGCGAGATCTTCGCGCTCGCCGCCCGCGGGCTCTCCAACGCCGAGATCGCCGCGCGCGAACACCTCTCGGAGGCCACGGTGAAGACGCACATCAGCCGCATCCTCATGAAGCTCTCGCTGCGCGACCGCGTGCAGCTCGTGGTCTTCGCGTTCGAACACGGCCTGACCTAGGCGACCGCGGCTCCCCGGCGGCGCGATGCCACGTAGTCGGCGGGCATGCCAGGGCCGAGCCGCACCGCGACCTCGTCGGGCGGCACAGGTCCGCACGACTCGCACGCGGCGACGGCGTGCACCGCACCGTCGCACGCGGTGTGGCGGTAGAGGATCGGCGGCTCGACGGGGGAAGCCCACTCGTCGCCCCACTCGGTGAGCGCGATCAGCGCCACCGCGAGAGCCCGGCCCTTCTCGGTGAGGACGTAGTCCGCCGATCCGCGGCGCTTCATCACTCCCGCCGCTACGAACGACTCGAGTCGCGACGAGAGGACGTTGGTCGCGATGCCGAGGTTGTGCTGGAAGTCGCCGAACCGCGTCACGCCCGCGAAGAGCGCGTCGCGCACGATCAAGAGGCTCCAGCGTTCGCCGACCTGCTCCAGCGATCTGGCGATCGAGCACACCTGGGTGTCGTACATCCGCCCCAACATGGATCCGACGATAGCACTTGCATGATGAAAGTAGACCGGTATATCGTCGCTTGCATCACGCAAGTACGCGATCGAGGAGCATGACATGAGCGGGAACTACACGACCACCATCGAGGTCGCCGCGACGCCGCAGCGGGCGTTCGCGGCCATCAACGACGTCGCAGGCTGGTGGGGGCGGATCACCGGCGCCACGACCGCGGTCGGCGACGAGTTCGTGTACGTCGTGCCCGGGCTCCACTACTCCGGCTTCCGGGTCGATGGGCTCGAGTCGGGCCGCCTCGTCGAGTGGACCGTCACCGGCAGCTACCTGGACTTCGTCGAGCACGGTCAGGAGTGGAACGGAACCACCGTGCGGTTCGAGATCTCGGAGACGCCCGACGGCGCGACCGTCGTGTTCACCCACGAGGGGCTCACCCGCGACGACGAGTGCTACGACACCTGCTCGAACGCCTGGAGCATGTTCGTGAACGGCAGCCTCAAGGCCTTCATCGAGACCGGCCGCGGCACGCCGTACGTCTTCGGCGGCGACGAGGCGTTGTCGGCCGACGACCACGAGGCCCTGCACCAGGGCGTCGCCGATGCGGTCGGGTTGGAACGCTGAAGGTCATCCTGGAGATGTAGACGGATGCCTCTGACGGGCGACGCGCGCGGCACCGGGTCGTCCGTACCGTCGAAGGCATGGAACTCTCATCGACAGATCTGGGCCTGGCCGCCCGGGTGCAGCAGCTCACCAAGACCTACGGAACCGGCGAGAGCACGGTGCGCGCCCTCGACGGCGTGAGCGTCGGAATCCGCCGCGGCGAGTTCACCGCCATCATGGGACCTTCGGGCTCGGGCAAGTCGACTCTCATGCACATCATGGCGGGCCTCGACGAGCCGACGAGCGGGCGCGCTTGGATCGGCGACACCGACATCACCGGCCTTTCCGACCTCGAGCTCACCGTGCTCCGCCGGCGCCGTGTCGGCTTCGTCTTCCAGGCGTTCAACCTCGTCCCCACCCTCGACGCGCTCAGCAACATCCTGCTGCCGTTCGATCTCGACGGGCGCCGGCCGACGGCGATCGAGCGCGCTCGCATCGACGGGCTCATCGATCGCCTGGGCCTCACATCGCGGCTCGGGCACCGCCCGCACCAGCTGTCGGGCGGCCAGCAGCAACGCGTCGCGATCGCCCGCGCTCTCGCGACGGCACCCGACCTGGTCTTCGCCGACGAGCCCACGGGCAACCTCGACTCGCGCTCCGGACGCGAGGTGCTCGCGCTCCTCGCCGCCGCCAGCCGAGAGCACGGCCAGTCCATCGCGATGGTCACCCACGATCCGGTCGCCGCGTCGCACGCCGACCGCGTGCTGTTCCTCGGCGACGGCCGCATCGTCGCCGACAAGCCACGCCAGAGTCCCGAGGAGATCTCGGCCTACATGCTCGCGTCCGAGCTCGGCGCGGCACCGGCCGCGACCGCGACGGGGGTGGCGTCATGACGACCGCGACCGACACGGGACGGATGCCGGGGGCCCCCGCCGCCGTCGCCTCCCGGCGCATGTCCGCGTCGAGCGCGCCGCTCGCATGGCTGCGCGAGCGCGGCATGGGCGCCAGCATCCTCGTGGCAGCGATCTCGAGCGCGTTCGGCGCGATCCTGCTGAGCGCGACCGGCTACATCGCCGCGATCATGCGGGCGGACCCGTTCATCGGCGAGAGCGGCACCCTCGCCGTCGTGCTCGCCATCATGTCGGTCCTGCTCCTCGGCGTGGCCGTGTACGTGGCGGCGATCGTGACCGCCAACACCTTCGCCACGGTCATCGCCGGCCGCACCCGCCGCATCGCACTGCTGCGCCTGATCGGCGCGTCGGCGCGGTCGCAGCGCGCCGAGGTAGCCCGCCAGGGACTCGTCGTCGGCATCATCGGCGCCGCCGTGGGTCTGGGTGCCGGAATCCTGGCCTCGTGGGCAGGCGTCCTGCTCGCGGGGAGCCTGCTCGGCGTCGATGAGGTCGAGTACGCGGTGATCCAGCCCGTGCTCGTGCTGCCTGCGATCGTGGTCGCGCTGACCACGTGGGCGGCGGCTTGGGCCGGATCGCGTCGCGTCCTGACGGTCACGCCCCTGCAGGCGCTCGGCGGCTCGGTCGAGGCATCCCACGGCGCGTACGTGCGCCGTGGCGGCCGCAACGGCGCCGCGATCGCGCTGTTCGGGATCGGCGCCGCGCTGCTGGCCGGTGGCATCGTGCTCGGGCTCGTGACGCCGCTCGGCGTGATCGTGGCGTTCTTCGGCGGCATCTTCTCGTTCACGGGGCTCGCTCTCGGGGCGACGCTGGTGATGCCCCCGGTGCTGAAGCTCGTCGGCCGGCTGTTCGGCAGCTCGGCGACGGCCCGTCTTGCGGCCGAGAACGCGCTGCGCTACCCCGAGCGGTCCAGCCGCATGGCGATCGGCGTCGTGATGGGCGTCACGCTCGTGACGATGTTCGCGGTCGCCCTCGAGACGGTGAAGGTCGTGCTGACGACGTCGGGCGGTGGCGAGCCGCCCGTCGAGATGACGACGCTCATCGACACCTTCGCGGGCGTCATGATGGGCCTGGTCGCGGTGTCCGCGGTGATCGCCGCCGTGGGCCTCGTGAACCTTCTGACGATCGGCGTCGTGCAGCGGCGGCGCGAGCTGGGCTTGCTGCGCGCACTCGGCGTCTCGACCGGGCAGGTGCGCCGCATGGTGCTGCTCGAGGCCGCGCACATCACGATCGCGGCCACCGCCACGGGGCTCGTGCTGGGCATCGCCTATGGCTGGGCAGGTGCGCAGTCGCTGCTCGGCGCGGTGCCCATGCCGCCGTCGTGGGCGTCGCCCACCCTCGTCGCCCCTGCGGTGCCGTGGGTCCCGGTCGCGGTCATCGTCGTCGCGACAGCCGTGCTCACGCTCGTCGCGGCGGTCGTGCCGACGCGGCTCGCGACGCGCGTCGCCCCGGTCGAGGCCCTGGCCGACTGACGCCCGAGCCGACGACGCCCGCGCTCGGCTCTCGCCGAGAACAGGTGATCTGGCGAAGACAGGACGTTCCGTCCAGGAATCGTCCTGCGTGCGCAAGATCACCTGCTGAGGGCAGAGGACCGGGGCGGAACACGCGACGGATGCCTCGGCACAGGCTTCGTGCTGAGGCATCCGTCGCCCTCGCGCAAGGGGGGTGCGCGACAGCGGCCACCCGAGGCACCCTGGGCGCATGGACATCGAGATCATGCAGCACGAACCGCCGTACCGTGTGGGCGTCGTCGTCGGCAGCCTGTCGCGGGAATCGATCAACCGCCGGCTCGCGGTCGCGCTCCAGCGCGTGGCCCCGTCGGAGTTCGAGTTTTTCGAGATCGCGTACGCCGACCTGCCGGTGTACAACCGCGACTTCGACGCGGACTATCCCCAGGTGGCGCTCGACTTCAAGGAGTCGGTCCGCTCGGCCGACGCCGTGCTGTTCGTCACCCCCGAGTACAACCGCTCCATCCCCGGTGCGCTGAAGAACGCGATCGACTGGGGGAGCAGGCCGTACGGCGACAACGCGTGGTCCGACATGCCGACGGCCGTGATCGGCGCGTCGTCGGGGCAGATCGGCACCGCGGTCGGCCAGCAGACGCTGCGCAGCACGCTGAGCTACCTCAACGCGCGGCAGATGACCTCGCCCGAGGCGTACATCCACTTCACGCCAGACCTGATCGATGACGAAGGCGTGGTGAGCGTGCCCGACACCGAGGAGTTCCTGCGCATGTTCATGCGGAGGTTCCTCGAGTACACGACGCGCGTCCTGACGGTCATTCCGCAGGAGTGAGCCAGCGGTCGGCCCGATCGGCCCCGGGCTCGGCGGGCTCGGGGTCGTGCGCCCACGTCGGGGCGAGGGCGCGGATGCGCGCCGCCCGCCACT
>NZ_RRYE01000214.1 GCF_004010105.1 Microbacterium sp. CPCC 204701 | reverse complement strand
GGTGATCACCGCCCCGTGCAGGATCTGGCAGTCGGCGCCGATCTGGACGTCGCCGCTGATGACAGCCGTCGCCGCGACGACCGCGTCGGGATGGATGCGGGGCTTGGCCCCGAGGTGCTCGAAGCGCATCGGTTCTCCTCGTGCGCGCCAGCGTAGCGCGGCCCGACGTCCGTCGGCACGCGGACCGCGCTACGCTGGTGGCTCCCGTCCCTGTCGGCGCGCCTCCACCGCGCAGCCCGGGCCGCCGCGCACAATCCGCGTCGCTGCCCGCATGCCCGCGAACCCGCGGGCAGCCCTGATCGGCACGGGACCGCAGTTGCTCCGGCCAGAAAGCACCACCGTGACCGAGACCCTCTCCGCCGTGCCCGCCGTCGTCCGCGACGTCTACGCCACCGTGCAGGCGCGCGATCCGCACGAACCCGAGTTCCAGCAGGCCGTGCACGAAGTGCTCGAGTCGATCGCGCCGGTGCTCGAAGCGCATCCCGAGTTCGTCGACGGCGGCATCGTCGAGCGTCTCGTCGAGCCCGAGCGTCAGATCCTCTTCCGCGTGCCGTGGATCGACGACCGGGGTCGCCTGCAGGTGAGCCGCGGCTTCCGCGTGCAATTCTCGTCGGTTCTCGGCCCGTACAAGGGCGGGCTGCGGTTCCACCCGAGCGTGAACCTCTCGATCATCAAGTTCCTCGGGTTCGAGCAGATCTTCAAGAACGCCCTCACCGGCCAGGGCATCGGCGGCGCCAAGGGTGGCAGCGACTTCGACCCGCACGGCCGATCCGATGCCGAGATCATGCGGTTCTGCCAGTCGTTCATGAACGAGCTCTACCGGCACCTGGGCGAGCACACCGACGTGCCCGCCGGCGATATCGGCGTGGGTGCACGCGAGATCGGATACCTGTTCGGCCAATACCGCAAGATCACGAACCGCCACGAGTCGGGCATGTTCACGGGCAAGGGCGTGCAGTGGGGTGGGGCGGAGGTGCGCACCGAGGCGACCGGCTACGGGGCGGTCTTCTTCGCTCAGGAGATGCTCGCGATGCGGGGCGCGTCGCTCGAGGGAGCGCGCGTGGCCGTCTCGGGGTCCGGCAACGTCGCCATCTACGCGATCAAGAAGGCGTGGCAGCTCGGCGCGACACCGGTGACGGCCTCGGACTCGTCCGGGTACGTCGTCGACGAGGCCGGCATCGACGTCGATCTGCTCCGCGACATCAAGGAGCGCGAGCGCTCCCGCATCTCCGAGTACGCCGCCAGGCGACCCACCGCCCGATTCGTCGAAGGATCCCGGCCCTGGCAGGTGCCGGTCGACATCGCGATCCCCTCGGCGACCCAGAACGAGCTCGGCGAAGGCGATGCACGCACTCTGATCGCGAACGGCGTCCGCGCCGTCGCCGAGGGCGCCAACATGCCGTCGACGCCCGGCGCCGTCGCGGCGTTCCAGGCGGCCGACGTGCTGTTCGGTCCGGGGAAGGCCGCCAACGCCGGGGGCGTCGCGACGTCCGCGCTCGAGATGAGTCAGAACGCCGCCCGCCAGCGCTGGAGCTTCGACGACAGCGAGACGAAGCTGCGCGCGATCATGAAGGCCGTGCACGATGCGGCCTTCGACGCCGCCGCCCGCTACGGCCGACCCGGCGACTACGTCGTCGGCGCGAACTCCGCGGGCTTCGAGCGCGTGGCGCACGCCATGCTCGCGCAGGGCGTGATCTAGCGTCATCCGAGGTCGGCGAGCTCCGTGCGTTCGTCGGCCCCGACCTCGTCGGAACCGACCGGCTGCCACCGGCGGTCACGCCGAGGCTGCGGCATCCGTCTCGCTCTTGTGCGGCCACAGCTGGTCGAGCAGCTGCGCGACCCAGGCGATGAGGTCGGCATCCGCCATCGGCTCGCCGCCCGCGGTCGGCAGCGGCACCACGAGGGCCTCGCCGCCTGACAGCAGCTTCGCCTTGGGGTAGAGCCGCTGCAGGCGGACCCGCATCGAGTCGGGCAGGTTCGCCGGAGCCAGGCGCAGGTTCGGACCCATCGCGACGACGTCGGCGAGCCCCGCCTGGCCAGCCCGGCGCCGCAGCCGTGCGACGGTGAGCAGGCCCTCGACCTCGGCGGGCGGCTCGCCGTAGCGGTCGGTGAGCTCGTCGACCACGAGGTCGATCGCGTCGTCTTTGGCGGCGACTGATGCCGCGGCCGAGAGCTTCTGGTACGCCTCGAGGCGCAGCCGCTCGCTGTCGATGTACGACTCGGGGATCCGGGCACGCACAGGCAGCTCGAGCCGCAGCTCGGTCGGGCCCTCGGTCTCTTCACCGCGGAACGTCGCGACGGCCTCGCCGATCATCCGCAGGTAGAGATCGAAGCCGACGCCCGCGATGTGACCAGCCTGCTCGGCCCCGAGGAGGTTTCCGGCGCCGCGGATCTCGAGATCCTTGAGCGCCACCTGCATGCCCGACCCCAGGTCGTTGTTCACCGCGATCGTCTCGAGCCGGTCCGCCGCCGTCTCGCTGAGCGGCTTCTGCTCGTCGTAGAGGAAGTACGCGTAGGCGCGCTCGCGCGCACGCCCCACGCGGCCGCGCAGCTGGTGGAGCTGCGAGAGGCCGTACTTGTCGGCGCGGTCGATGATGATCGTGTTGGCGTTGGAGATGTCGAGCCCCGTCTCGACGATCGTGGTGCAGACGAGCACGTCGAAGCGGCGCTCCCAGAACGCGTCGACGACCTCCTCGAGCGCGTGCTCGCCCATCTGGCCGTGGGCGACGGCGATGCGCGCCTCGGGCACCAGCTCGGCGAGCTGGGAGGCCACGCGCTGGATCGACGACACCCGGTTGTGCACGAAGAACACCTGGCCCTCGCGCAGCAGCTCGCGCCGGATCGCGGCCGCGATCTGCTTGTCGTTGCGGGCTCCGACGTACGTGAGGATCGGATGCCGGTCTTCGGGCGGCGTCTGAAGCGTCGACATCTCGCGGATGCCGGTGACCGCCATCTCGAGCGTGCGCGGAATCGGGGTCGCGCTCATCGCCAGGATGTCGACGTTGGTCTTGAGCTTCTTCAGCTGGTCCTTGTGCTCGACGCCGAAGCGCTGCTCCTCGTCGATGATCATGAGCCCGAGATCCTTGAAGTGGATCTTCTCAGTGAGTATGCGGTGGGTGCCGATCACCATGTCGACCGTGCCGTCGGCGAGCCCTGCCACGACTTCGCGCGCCTGCTTGTCGGTCTGGAACCGCGAGAGCGCCTTGACCTTGACCGGGAATCCGGCGAAGCGCTCGGCGAACGTCTCGAGATGCTGCTTGACCAGCAGCGTCGTCGGCACGAGCATCGCGACCTGCTTGCCGTCCTGGATCGCCTTGAAGGCCGCGCGCACCGCGACCTCGGTCTTGCCGAAGCCGACGTCGCCCGAAAGAAGCCGGTCCATCGGAATCGGCTTCTCCATGTCGGCCTTGATCTCGTCGATCGTCTGCAGCTGGTCGGGCGTCTCGGCGAACGGGAACGCCTCTTCGAGCTCGCGCTGCCAGGGCGTGTCGGGTCCGAACGCGTGGCCCTTCGCCGCCATGCGCGCCGAGTACAGCTTGACGAGCTCCACCGCGATGTCGCGCACCGCCCTGCGCGCCCTGCTCTTGGCCTGCGCCCAGTCGCTGCCGCCCATCTTCGACAGAGCCGGAGCCTCGCCGCCCACGTAGCGCGACAGCAGGTCGAGCTGGTCGGTCGGCACGAACAGCTTGTCGCCGGGATAACCCCGCTTGGACGGCGCGTACTCGAGCACGAGGTACTCGCGCACGCTCTTGATCGCGTTGCGCCCGCCCGTCGAGACCTCGCGCTGCGTCAGTTCGACGAACTTGCCGATGCCGTGCGTCGCGTGCACGACGTAGTCGCCGGTCTTCAGCTGCAGCGGGTCGACGACCGCCTTGCGCCGCGAGGCCAGCTTCTTCACGACCCGCTGGTCACCGCCGATGGTGCGGCCGTAGAACTCGGACTCGGTGAGCACCGCGAGCCGCGCGTCCGGCACCTCGAAGCCGCGCTCGAGCTCGGACAGCACGACGTGGGCGACGCCGGACTCGGGGGCGTGCCGCACCTCGTCGACCTTGCGGGCGGCGATGCCGCGCTCGGCGAGCACGTCGCGCGCCCGTTCGACGAGACCGGCACCGGATGCCGCGACCACGACGCGCCAGCCGTCGGCCAGGAGCGCGCCGACGTGTTCGGTGGCGCCCTCGACGTTGCCGTGGAACGACGGCACCGCCCTTCCCGGCACGCGAATCGCCGCGGCCGCCTCGAGCGCGACATCGATGGCGTCCGCGGTGTCGAGCAGGCCCTCGGCGGCGGCATCCGCCTGTCCGGAGTCGAACGAGCTGAGCGTCCACCAGACGCCGGCGCGGTCGTGGGCCGCCTCGCGCAGAGCCGGAAGAGTCAGGAAGTCGCCCGCGCCCAGGTCGACGGGGGTCTTGGCGCCCGCCGTCGCGGCGCTCCACGCGGCATCGAGGAACTCGCGGTTCGTCTCGCCGAGCGTGAGCGCCCGCGTCACCGCTCGCTCAGGCTCGACGAGGGCGACGGCGGCGCCTTCGGGCAGGTAGTCGACGAGGGTCACCAGGCGGTCGACGACCACCGGCAGCAGCGACTCCATGCCCTCGACCGGGATGCCCTCGGCCATCTTCTCGAGCATGCCGGTGAGCCCCGGGAACTCGTCGCGCAGCTGCCGCGCCCGCCCGCGCACCGCGTCGGTCAGCAGCAGCTCGCGGCTGGGAAGCAGCGTCACGGACGGCACGTCGTCCGGGAGCGAGCGCTGATCGGCCACCGAGAACGCGCGGATCTGATCGACCTCGTCGCCGAAGAACTCGACTCGGTACGGGTGCGGTGCGGTGGGCGGGAAGACATCGAGGATGCCGCCGCGCAGCGCGAACTCGCCGCGCCGCGACACCATGTCGACCCGGTGGTAGGCCAGTTCGACGAGCCGCGCCGAGACGTCGCCGAGGTCGTGGCCGCGCTCCCCCACCGCGAGCGCGATGGGCGGGACGTCGGTGAGGCCGGCCGCGAGGGGCTGGATGGCGCCGCGCACCGACGCCGTGATGACAAGGGGGGTCCGGGAGTCCCAGCGGGCGACGCGGGCAAGGATGTCGAGCCGGGCGCCGACGGTCTCGGCGCTCGGGCTGAGGCGCTCGTGTGGCAGGGTCTCCCAGGCCGGGAAGTGCAGCACTTCGGCGCCGGGCAGCAGTGCCCCGAGGGCGGGGCCGAGCGACTCCGCCCGGCGACCGGTCGGGGCGACGAGCAGGATCGCGGGAGGCCGGCCCGCCGCACGCCGGCGCTCGAC
>NZ_RRYE01000213.1 GCF_004010105.1 Microbacterium sp. CPCC 204701 | reverse complement strand
CGCCGCGGCCGGCCCGCGGCACGAGTCCTCGCGGCCGGCGCTCGACGCCGTCGAGACCGACCGTCTAGACTGGCCCGCGTGTTGACCTGTCGCTGTTGTCGTTCCTCCTGAAGCATCCCTTCACAGCCATCCGCGACCCCTGACAGATCTTCCCGCGCGTCCGCGCGGCAACACCGAGGACACATCCGTGCGTTACGCCAAGAGCGTGGCCGATCTCGTCGGCAACACCCCTCTCGTCCAGTTGACCCGCGTCACCGACGGCATCCCCGCGACCGTGCTCGCTAAGGTCGAGTACTTCAACCCCGGCGGCTCCGCCAAGGACCGCATCGCCGCTCGCATCATCGACGCAGCCGAGCGCGACGGGCAGCTTCTGCCCGGAGGCACCATCGTGGAGCCGACCAGCGGCAACACCGGCGTGGGGCTCGCGCTCGTGGCGCTCCAGCGCGGCTACCGCATGATCTTCGTCGTGCCCGACAAGTTCGCCGGCCCCAAGGTCGACGTGCTGCGCGCCTACGGCGCCGAGGTCGTCGTGACCGACACGAGCGTGCCGCCCGAAGACCCCCGCTCGTACTACAGCGTGTCGGACCGGCTCGTCCGCGAGATCCCCGGCGCGTTCAAGCCCGATCAGTTCGCGAATCCGAATGGCCCGCTCAGCCACTATGAGACGACGGGTCCCGAGATCTGGCGCGACACCGACGGCCGCGTGACCCACTTCGTTGCGGGCATCGGCACCGGCGGCACGATCACCGGCACCGGGCGCTACCTCCACGAGGTGTCGGGCGGTGCCGTGCGCGTCGTCGGCGCCGACCCGGAGGGATCGATCTACTCGGGCGGGCCGATCCACGGCTACCTCGTCGAGGGCGTCGGGGAGGACTTCTGGCCGGACTCGTACGATCCCTCCGTTCCGGACGAGCTCCACCGCATCCCCGATGCCGAGTCCTTCGACATGGCGCGGCGCCTGGCGCGCGAGGAGGGTCTGCTCGTCGGCGGCTCGAGCGGCATGGCCGTCGTCGCGGCGCTCCGCACCGCACGGGCCCTCGGCCGCGATGACATCGTCGTCGTACTGCTGCCCGATCACGGGCGCGGCTACCTCAACCGCTTCTACGACGACCAGTGGATGCACGACCACGGCTTCGCCGTGCACGAGCGGCAGGCGGAGCCAGCCGCCGACACCGCCCGAACCACCGACGAAGGAGCACGCGCATGACCGATCCCACCAGCGACCGAGGCGTGGAGACGGCTGGGTTCGAGACAGCGGCGGTGCACGCCGGGCAGGCGTTCGACCCGACGACCGGCGCGGTCATCCCGCCGGTGCACTTCTCGACGACCTACGCCCAGGACGGCATCGGCGGCCTGCGCCAGGGGTACGAGTACGGACGCAGCGGCAACCCGACGCGCACGGCGCTCGAGGCGCAGCTCGCGGCCCTCGAGGGCGCGGCGCACGCACTCTCGTTCGCGTCCGGGCTCGCCGCCGAAGACGCGCTGCTGCGTGCAGTCCTGAAGCCCGGCGACGAGGTGCTGCTCGGCAACGACGTCTACGGGGGCACGTACCGGCTCATCGCGCGCGTGCTCGGCGCGTGGGGCATCGGCATCCGCGTGGTCGACATGAGCGACCTCGACCAGGTGCGGGCCGCGCTCGAGGAGCGCCCTGCGCGCATCGTGTGGGTCGAAACTCCGAGCAACCCGCTGCTGCGCATCACCGACATCGCCGGCCTCGCCCGCCTCGGCCACGACGCCGGGGCACTCGTGGTCGTCGACAACACCTTCGCCTCGCCCGCGCTGCAGCAGCCGCTGACGCTCGGCGCCGACGTCGTCGTGCACTCCACCACGAAGTACCTCGGCGGTCACTCCGACGTCGTCGGCGGAGCGCTCGTGCTGAACGACGACGCACTGTACGATCAGGCGAAGTTCCTGCAGTTCGCGGTGGGCGCGGTGTCGGGTCCGCTCGACGCGTGGCTCACGACGCGCGGGATCAAGACGCTCGCCCTCCGCATGCAGCGGCACACCGAGAACGCGCAGGCGATCGCCGAGTTCCTCGACGCCCACGACTCGGTCGCCCGCGTCTACTATCCGGGCCTGGCGTCGCACCCCGGGCACGAGCTCGCCTCGCGGCAGATGTCGGGGTTCGGAGGCATCGTGTCGATCGCGCTGGCCGACGCGGCATCCGCCCGCCGCTTCGCCGAGTCGACGCGCCTGTTCCAGCTCGCCGAGTCGCTCGGCGGCGTCGAGTCGCTCATGAACCACCCCGACGAGATGACGCACGCGTCGGTGCGCGGCACCGAGCTCGCCGTCCCGCCCGAGGTCGTGCGTCTCTCGGTCGGCATCGAGACCGCCGCCGACCTCATCGCCGACCTCGACCAGGCCCTCGCCGCGCTCGGCCGTTGAGCTCGTCGGGGCGCCCTTCGACACCCGCGATCTTCGAGACAGTCGAGCTCGCCTCCGACATCGCAGGACTGGCCGCCCTGCGCGGCTGAACGCCCGCACCGGGCAGTGGCTACGCTGGGCACCGTGGACCCCGTCGTCGCCACGCTCGTCATCCTGGTTCTCGCGGTCATCGCGTTCGTGAGCAACCGCGTGCCGATCGGCGTGGTCGCGATCGGGGTGGCGCTGGCGCTCTTCTTCACCGGCGTGCTGACACTGCCGGAGGCGCTCGCAGGCTTCGGCGACCCGACGGTGCTGTTCATCGCCGCCCTCTTCGTGGTGAGCGAGTCGCTCGACGCGACAGGGGTGACGGCGTGGGCGGGGCAGCAGGTCATCGGCCGCGCTGGCACGAAGCGCACGCGGCTCGTCGTCGTGATCGCCGTGCTCGTTGCGGTGCTCTCGGCGCTCATCAGCATCAACGGCGCCGTCGCGGCACTGCTCCCGCTGGTGGTGCTGGTCGCCGCGCGCGCCGGCCTCGCGTCGTCGAAGCTCCTCCTGCCGCTCGCGTTCGCGGCATCCGCCGGGTCGCTGCTGCTGTTGACCGGCACGCCCGTCAACATCCTGGTCTCGGACTTCGCCGCCGCCGCGGGCGGACGGGCCTTCGGCTTCTTCGAGTTCGCGCTGGCGGGCATCCCGGTCGTGGCCGGAACCGTCACCATCGTGCTCCTCGCGGGACGGCTCATCCCCGAGCGCACGGGTGCGCTCATGCCCGTCGACCTCGTGCGGCACGCGCGGCTGCTGCGCCAGCAGTACGCCGTCACGCTCGACACCGGCACTCTTCTCGGGCCGGTCACCGGCGTGACCGAGGTCGTCGTGGCTCCGCGCTCGCCGCTCATCGGCACCCACGTGTGCGCCGGCATGACGACGCCCGACGGCGACCTCGTGGTGCTCGGCGCGCGGCGCGGCGACGAGCAGCTCACGGGTCCGGAGATCCTCGTGCAGGCCGGCGACGCCCTGCTGCTGCAGGGTACGTGGGACGACCTGTCGCGTCACTCGCACGATTCGGGCGTGCTCGTCGTCGACGACCCGGCACGGCTGCGGCGGTCGGTTCCGCTCGGACGCGGCGCGAAGCGCGCGATCGGCATCCTGATCGTCATGATCGCGCTGCTCGCGACGGGCCTCGTGCCGCCTGCGGCGGTGGCGCTGCTCGCCGCGTGTGCGCTCGTGGTGACCCGCACGGTGACGGTGTCGCAGGCGTATCACTCCATCCCGTGGAGCACGGTCGTCCTCATCGCGGGCATGATCCCAATGTCGACGGCCTTCATCAGCACGGGGACAGCAGACCTCGTCGCAGAGTGGATGCTGTCGTTCCTGGGCGGAACGGGGCCCCACGCCGCCCTCCTCGCGCTGTGCGTCCTCGCGGTCGTGCTGGGTCAGCTCATCAGCAACACCGCCACTGTGCTCATCGTCGCACCGATCGCGATCGCGATCGCCCAGTCGCTCGACCTGTCGGTGCAGCCTTTCATGATGGCGCTCACGGTCGCCGGCGCAGCCTCGTTCCTGACTCCGATCGCGACGCCCGCCAACCTGATGGTGATGGAGCCGGCGGGCCTTCGCTTCGGCGACTACTGGCGGTTCGGGCTGCCGCTGGTGCTCTTCTTCCTCGCCGTGTCGGTGCTGTGGGTGCCGCTGATCTGGCCGTTCTGACCGGATGCACGAAGCCCCGCCGGTTCGGGTCCGTCGGGGCTTCGCGGGTTTCGGATCAGGCGACCGACCAGCCGCCGTCGCTTGGGAGGATGACGCCGTTGACGTTCACGCCGTCGTCCGAGAGCAGGAACGTGATCGACGCCGCGAGCGCGTCGGCCTCCACCGGGTCGGGCATGACCGCCATCGCGGTCTGCACCCGCTGCGCGCCCAGCGGCGAGGCGAACGTCGCCTCGATGTTGGTGATGGTGGGACCCGGGGCGACGGCGTTGACGCGGATGCCGCTCGGGGCGTACATGAAGGCGCTCGACTTCGTGAGGCCGGCGACCGCGTGCTTCGACGCGGTGTAGGCCACACCGGCGGCGGATCCACGGATCGCGGCCTCCGACGCGGTGTTGACGATCGAGCCGCCGCCCCGAGCGAGCATGGCCGGGAGGACTGCGCGCATGAGCTTCATGGTGCCGTCGACGTTCACGCGGAACACGCGCTGCCACACGGCATCCGTCACCTCGCCGACGGGGGTCATGTCGTCCATGATCCCGGCGATGTTCGCCAGGCCGTCGATGATGTCGCCGGCCGCCTCGACGATGCGCGCGACGCCCGCGTCGTCGGTGATGTCGGCGGTGAGTGCGACCACCTCCATCCCCGGGTGCTCGGCGACGAACTCGTCGAGGCGCTCTCGGCTCACGTCGACCGCGATCACGCGGCCGCCCTCACGCGCCACCCGCGACGCGGTGGCGCGGCCGATGCCCGACCCCGCGCCGGTCACGATGACGGTCTTGCCGGCGAACCGGCCCTGGTCGAGCCGCTCGATCCATTCGCGCGGCTCGACGGCGGGGTCGGATGCCTGGGCGGAAGCGGACGCTGCGGCCGTGGGCTGGGCGGCTGCTGAGGGTGCGCCTGGGGGGACGTCGCCGGCGGCCGCGCGGCGCACCAGGTCGTCGAGCATCTCCTGCGTGAACGCGCCGCGGCTGAGCTTGACGAGGCGCTTGAGGGCGAGGCGGCGGACCGGTTTGAACACGTCGGGGGTCTGGCCGGACTGCGCCAGCATCTCGGTGAGGATGGCGTCGCCCGCGGGATCGGCGAGCCAGTCGGCGATCGAGGAATCGCCTGTGAGCGGTGTGGTGCGCATGCTGGATCCTTTCTACCGGACAACTATGTCCGGTATTAGGCTACACCCGTGCCGAGAATCGCTGCCCCGCGCGCGGAGCCCGCCGCGCGAGC
>NZ_RRYE01000212.1 GCF_004010105.1 Microbacterium sp. CPCC 204701 | reverse complement strand
AGCGGCGGCGGGAACCCGGATGCCCCGGGCACCGGCCGCGCGCACGATGGCCCGGGCGAGCGGGTGCTCGCTGTCGGCCTCGGCGGCCGCGGCGAGCGCGAGCACTGCTTCCGCGTCGAGGTCGGACGCCGTGGCGACGTCCACGACCGTCGGCTCGCCCTTGGTCAGCGTGCCGGTCTTGTCGAGGAGGACCGCGTCGATCGTGCGCATGCTCTCCAGTGCCAGGCGGTCCTTCACGAGCACGCCGCCGCGCGCCGCACGCTCGGTCGCGATCGACACGACGAGCGGGATCGCGAGGCCGAGGGCGTGGGGGCACGCGATCACGAGCACCGTGATGGTGCGCACGACCGCCTCGTCGGGAAGGCCGAACGCGGTCCACACGACCGCGGTGATCGCCGCAGCACCCAGCGCGAACCAGAACAGCCAGCCTGCCGCCCGATCAGCCAGGCGCTGCGCGCGCGACGTCGAGCTCTGCGCCTCCGCGACGAGGCGACGGATCCCGGCGAGCGTGGTGTCGTCGCCGGTCGCGGTGACCTCGACCCGCAGCCCCGAGTCGGTCGCGACCGTGCCCGCCGTGACGGCGTCGCCGGTCGCACGGGCGACCGGACGCGACTCGCCGGTGATCATCGACTCATCCATGTCGGCGCGCCCGTCGAGGATGCGTCCGTCGGCGGGAACGCTGCCGCCCGGCCGCACGACGACGACGTCTCCGACGTGGAGGTCTCCAGGCGCGACCGTCACGGTGCGGTCGCCTTCGACTCGCTCGGCCTCATCGGGAAGGAGCGCCGCGAGGGAGTCGAGCGCCGACGTCGTCTGCGCGAGTGAGCGCATCTCGAGCCAGTGGCCGAGCAGCATGATCACGACCAGCAGCGCGAGCTCCCACCAGAAGTCGAGCTCGTGGTCGAGCAGTCCGAGGCTCGAACCCCAGGACGCGACGAACGCGACCGTGATCGCGAGCCCGATCAGCAGCATCATGCCGGGCGTGCGGGCGCGAAGCTCCGAGACGGCGCCGGTGAGGAACGGCCGGCCGCCCCATGCGTACATGACCGTGCCGAGCACTGGCGAGATCCACGCCACCAGCGGAATGTCGGGGATCGAGTAGCCCAGGAGCATCGCGAACATGCCCGAGAACGCCACGACGGGCACGGCGAGTGCGAGGTTGATCCAGAACAGGCGCCGGAACTGCCCGACGTGATCAGCACCGTGGCCGCCGTGGCCGCCGTGAGTGCTGTGGGCGTCGTGACCTTTCGCCGCGTGATCCATGGCGGAGTGGTCCATCGCCGCGCGATGCTCGGCGGTGCGACCCGTCACGCCGGCGGCGTCGTGCGCGTGGGCGTCGCGCGCGTGGGCGTCGTGCTCGGCGTGGGCATGACTGGAGCCGTGCATGCCGTGATCATGCGGGTCGCTCATCGTGCTCTCCAATCGCGGTGCATCCTTGGTACCCCCTGGGGGTACCACTCCGCAACCCGGTTGTGCCGTCGCCTATTCCATGCTCGCGCCGGCGGCTCGACTCACCTCTGTCTCACCTGGGCGCCCCATCTCGTGGCGTCCGCGCACGGGTCACGACGTGACGGAGTCCAGGTATGCGAGTGTTTCGTCAAGAGCGTGCTGCGCCTCCTCGAGATCGAGGTGGAACTGGTACTCGTGCGGCAGGGCCGGCTCGTGGTCGGCGGGCCAGAACACGTCCGTGACCGGCACATCGAGGCTGCGCAGCCGCTGCGCCATGGGGATCCCCTCGAGCCAGGTCAGACCATCGCCGTTGCCGCCGCTGATGTACGTGGGCGGAAAGTCCGACGTGACGAACTCGATCGTCGACATCGTGGCGCCGGGCGACTCGGCCGCCCAGTCCTTCGTGCCGGTGTACGACCAGAGCGCGATCTTGAAGCCCCAGCCGGCGATGCCGGGCAGGTCGGTCATCGCCCGCATGTCGTACACGCCGCAGTTGAGGATCGCGCCCACGAGCTGGTCGGGAGACCACGCGGGATCGATGTCCATCAGCTCCGCATACTCGGGGTTCGTCACCAGGGTCGCCATCTGGCTCGCGAGCTGGCCGCCCGCGGAGTCGCCGGCGATCACCAGCTGACTCGCGTCGACGGACAGCTCCTCGGCGTGGTCGTCGATGTACGTCATCGCCTCGTTGATCTCGATGACGGCCTTGGGATAGACGCCCTCCGGCCCGAGCGTGTAGTTCACCGCGATCGCGGTGTACCCGGCGTCGGCGAGGATCCGCATGTACGGGTCGACGTCGGCGGTCGATCCGGAGATCCACGCTCCGCCGTGGATCCACACGACGGTGGGCAGCTCCTCCCCGTCATCGGCTGCGGTGTAGACATCGAGGGTGAGGCCGTCGGTGTAGGGGATGCCGGTCATCTCGCGCAGGGCGGTGTCGGGCACGTGCCGGTCCATCTCGGCGGCCGTCGACTTGCCACCCTGTTCGAAGACCGCACGGATCAGCATCGCCGACGGCCACGGCGTCAGCGAGGTGATCACCACCACTGCGAGCACGATCGAGAGGATGACTCCGAGCGTGATCAGCAATCCGCGATGCTTCCTCGCGCGCGCGTGCTTCTCACCGGTCTCCGACGCCATTGCTGTCCCCCGTTGTTCGCGGTCACCCACGATGAGGCTATCGGCTCGCACCCCCTCAGACGCTCAGGGCGCCACGATGGATGCGACGATGGGCATATGACGAGTACGACCCCACCGGATCGCCGCGGCGGCGGATTCCTCGCCCGCGTCGTCCAACCGCTGATCCTGCTCGGCGTCATGTGGGTCGCGCGCGTGCTCGACGACCTGCTCCCCGGCAGCTGGAACCACCTTTACGGGATCGAATCGTGGACGTTCGACGGGCTCGACGGCGTCGTGCTCTCGCCTGCCTTGCACAGCGGGTGGCCGCACCTGCTGTCGAACACGGTGCCGTTCCTCGTCCTCGGGGTGCTCGTCGCGTTGGACGGGATCGGCCGATTCTGGGCGGTCACCGCCATCATCGCGGTGGTCGGCGGACTCGGGACTTGGGCGTTCAACGCGCCCGGCGCCGTCACGGTGGGTGCCTCCGGCCTCGTGTTCGGGTACTTCGGCTACCTGCTCGTCCGGGCTTTCGTCGCGCGGTCGCTGGGCCACGGCATCCTCTATGCCCTCATCGCGATCGCCGTCGCGGTGCTCTACGGCAGCAGCATGCTGGCGGGCATCTTCGGCGCCGCCGAGGGGATCTCGTGGCAGGCGCACCTGTTCGGCGCCATCGGCGGGGGCGCGGCCGCGATCGTCACGCGCCCGAGGCACGTGAACACGCCGCGATCCGCCTGATCAGCGTCCGAGCAGACCGGCCCCGATCGCACCGTCGACCGCACCGCTGCGGCTCGTGATACCGAGCTTGCGGTAGATCGACCCGAGCTGCGAGCTCACGGTGTTGTGCGAGACGAACAGGCGTTCGCCGATCTCGGCGACGGTCAGGTACGTCTGCAGGGACGGAAGGAGGCGCAGCTCGGCGCGGGTGAGAGGCACCGAGCCGCCGAGCGCCGGGTGAGCGCCGGGCGTGCGCCGGAGATTCCTCGATGTCATCGCTCTGACGAGCCGCCCTCCACAGCGGGCCGGATGAGCTTGATCGCCACCGTGCGTCCGAGGACGACATCCTCGGCGCGATACACGCAACCAGCGCAGCCGTCGGGTCGACCCCCACAGCACTCATCAGTTCGTCCTCGCTGCGCGGCGCAGGATGCGCAGCAACCTCTTACGACGGTGACCGCTCGCGACCGACCTGCGCCCCCTTGACGATCGGTCCGCAGGTCACGCGGCGGGGTGGTCTCCCGGCGCCGCGTGGGAATGAAGAAAGCCCCGGAGAATCGGCGACATTCCGGGGCCATCCGTAGCAGGAGCGGGGTTCGAACCCGCGACCTCACGATTATGAGTCGTGCGCTCTCACCAACTGAGCTACCCTGCCGCACCGCATCCGCGGTCACTGAGACGGATGCTGCGAGCCCCGAGTCAGGATTGAACTGACGACCCCTTCCTTACCATGGAAGTGCTCTGCCACTGAGCTATCGGGGCGTGCTGCCTGCTCGCAGCCAACTAGAAGAGGATACCAGAGCTGCGGCACCCTCCTGAACTGATCAGCCCACGGCGTGCGTGCCGTCCGTGTGCTCGCGCAGCCATGCCATCGGGTCGATCGCGGTGGTGCCGTTCACGAGGATCTCGAAGTGCGTGTGGGCGCCGTACGAGCGTCCGGTGTTGCCCGTGCGGCCGAGGATCGTGCCGACCGTGACGTGCTGGCCGGGCGTGACCTGCATCGAGCCGTACTGCATGTGCGCGTAGTGGCTCGAGACCAGCTGGCCGTCGATCATGTGGTCCACGATGACGTGCACGCCGTATGCGCCGCCCGCCTCTGACGCGACACGCACCGTGCCGTCGGCGATGGCCTGAATCGGGGCGCCTGCGCCGGGCGTGAAGTCGACACCCTGGTGCATGCGACCCGAGCGCATGCCGAAGCCGTACGACATCGTCACACCCACGGCGAACGGCCATTGGATGTTCGAGTTCGGGTCGTTGTGGAACAGGTTCGAGAAGTTCTTGATGCCCGCCTCGGACGCCAGCTCGGCCGTCGTCGTCGTGGCGTAGTTCTCGGTGCGCTCGAGCGTGTCGTTCTGGGCGCTCGCTGGCGCGACGTACGCCTGGATCTCGTCCTCGTCGATCTCGGTGACGACGGTGCCCTTCGCAGGTGCGACGACCGACATCGACGCGTCGACGCCCGTCGCGGCGGCGACCGCCGCCACGGGGGTCGTCATGCCGACGGCCATGAGGCCGACGATGCCGATCACGCCGACCGAGAACGACGCGGTCGCGGCGCGCTTGAACGAGGCTCCGCGGACCTCCTTGGCGCGACGAGCGGCCACATGTGGCGTCGACGCCTCGGCGCGCGGTGACTCCGCGGCGGGCGCATCTTCGGCGGCGGGCTCCTGCACCGGAGTCTCGGCGGTGAACGAGAACAGGCGGGCCGCCGCCTCGAACTCGTCGACATCGGATGCCGAGGGCTCGGCGATCGGGCCGGTCAGAGGCTCGATGCGCGCGGTGCGCGGGCGCTCGACATGCGACGGCCGCGGCTGATCGGGGACCTGCGACGCCGGACGCGCGGCGTTCGCAGCAGCAGCGACGGTCCCGGCCGCGACGAACTCGGCGATGGACTCGTCGGCGTGCTCGGTCGGGTTCACGCGACCGGAGGCTCCGCCCGATGCGCCGGCGGCGGGACCGGTCGCGGGCTCGTCGGCGATCGCCTCGCGGGCCGGCTCGAGGAGTTCGAAGGGCTCCGC